>NZ_JBEZLA010000068.1:0-38079 GCF_040651925.1 Streptomyces sp. NPDC048349
ACTTCCGGCCCAACAAATACCCCAAGGTTGTTTTCTGCTTGGTGGGGGGGGTTTTGTTTTTGTGGTTGTGGGGGGTGGTTGGGGGGGGGGGGGCCTGGTTGAGGCCCGCCGACGACTGTAAATCGCTGATCGATGATCGATCAAATAAAAGTGACGAAGAAACGTCCAGAGGCCAAAAGTCGGCACCCGGTGCCAGTGAACAAGGCACCCGGTGCCGGGCAAATGGGGGCAATAAGGCCGCTCAGGCCCTCGGCGCGCACCCCAGGACGTGTCGCTTCACGAGCAGACCGATGTCCGGGTCCTGGCTGCGGAACGCCTCGACGAGGGCTTCGTGCTCCTCCGCGTACGACTTCTGGACCGTTCCCAGCCACCGGATCGACAGGGCCGTGAACACCTCGATGCCCAGGCTCTCCCAGGTGTGCAGCAGCACGCTGTTCCCGGCCGCCCGCACCATCTCCCGGTGGAAGCCCACCGTGTGCCGCACCTGGGCCGTGCCGTCCTCGCTGCGGTCGGCCTCCCACAGCGCGGCGACGTGCGGCTCCAGCGCCGAGCAGTCCGATGCCAGCCGCGGCGCGGCCAGCTCGGCGGCGATCTGCTCCAGACCGGCCCGGACCGGGTAGATCTCCTCCAGGTCCGCCGCCGACAGGTTCCGTACGCGCACGCCCTTGTTCGGCGCCGACTCGATCAGCCGCAGCGTCTCCAGCTCGCGCAGCGCCTCGCGCACGGGCGTCTGGCTGACCTCCAGCTCCACGGCGATCCGGCGCTCGACGATCCGCTCGCCGGGCTTCCAGCGGCCACTGACGATCCCCTCCACGATGTGCTCGCGGATCTGCTCGCGCAGCGAGTGCACGACGGGTGGGGTGATCATCCGGGCTTCATCTCCTGTGGGGGCATGCAGAGCTCTGATGCCTAGACAATACGGCGCAGTAGCCCGGGGCGAAGCGTTCGCGGTCAGGGACGCAGGGTGAGGCTGGTTACAGGGACGCTCACGCGGCCAAGAGGCTCTGGATCAGGGCGCTCAGGGCCGCGGCGTGCTGGGGGTGGCGCCCGATGAGGGCGGCGATCTCGGAGATGACCCGGTCCCGGTCGGCGGGTTCGGCGGGAGGCCAGGCGGCGGGCCGGGCCGCGGCCCCGGCCAGGACGCCGGCGAGGGTGAGGTGGACCGTGCCGGTGAACTGCTCGTGGTGGACGAAGAACTCCACGAGGGCCAGGGCCCACAGCAGGTCGGGGCCGGCCTCGGGGGCGCTCAGGACCCGGCGGAGCCGCTCGTCCAGGGCGGGGCGGTCCTCGACGTACCGGTAGGCCTCGGGGATTCCGTCCGCGCGGGCGAGGGTGAGCAGTGCGTGGTGCAGGGCCGAATCGGCCGCACCCAGGTCGGAGCCGAGCAGCTCGAGGGCCTGGTCGTGCAGGAGCGCCGCCGCGTGGTCGGTGAGGAAGGCCCGGGATTCCTCCCAGGTGGACAGGCCGGTCCAGGTGTGGAGGAGTTCCCCGGTGAGGTACGGGCGGAAGGCACCGTCCGGGCCGGCCTGCGCCGCCTCGCGCGCGAGCGGGAGATGCGCCGCGGCGGTCGGGCTGGCCAGGGCCAGCTCTTCCAGGGCGGCCGCGGTGTCGGCCGACCCGAGGTCCTCGGAATGCTCGTCCCAAAAGGCGCGGGAATCGGCCCAGGTCGGACAGCTCATCCACTCGACGGCCAGGTCGAACACGGCCTGCGGCAGCGCCAGCCAGGACGGCGGCTCCGCGCCGGTCGCGTCACGCCACAGGACGGCGATCCGGGAGGCGCGCGAGGTATCGGCCCGGCTGTGGGCGCGCAGAAGGTGCCGCGCGCGCGATCCCGTCGGATCCGGGCTCCCCGGCTGCACCGGCCCCTGGGACAGGGCGACGAGGGTGCGCAGGCCGGCCGTGGAATCGCCGTGGGTGACCTCGAGCTCCGCGCGGCCCAGCGTCAGGTGGCGGGCCGCCTCCGGATGGGGGGCCAGGGCACGCTCGGCCTCGGCGTAGGCGGCGAGGGTCTCCTGCACCGTGGCGATGCGCCGGAGGTTGTTGAGGGACATGACGAGGTTCGGCAGGTAGGCGGCCGGGTTGGTGCGGGCCAGGTCCCGGTACAGGGCCGTGGCCTCGGTGATGGTCGCCAGTGCGCCGCGCCGGTCCCCGTTGTCGCTCTGGGCGTTGGCGAGGTTGTTGAGGGTCCCGGCGAGGTCGGGGACGTGGGCGGCCGGGTTGGCGCGGGCGAGTTTCCGGCGGAGGGCCGTGGACTCGGTGATGGTGGCCAGCGCGTCCTGCCGGTTCCCGGTCTCGCTCTGGGCGTTGGAGAGGTTGTTGAGGGACATGGCGAGGCTGGCCAGGTAGGCCGGGCTGGTGCGGGCGAGGTCCCGGTAGAGCGTGGTGGCCTCGGTGATGGTGGCCAGTGCGGCCTGTCCGTCTCCGGTCTCGCTCTGCGCGGTGGCGAGGTTGTTGAGGGTGCCCGCGAAGTCGGGGAGGTAGGCGGCCCGGTTGGCGCGGACGAGGTCCCGGTAGAGGGTCGCCGCCTCGGTGATGGTGGCCAGTGCGGCCTGTCCGTCTCCGGTCTCGCTCTGCGCGGTGGCGAGGTTGTTGAGGGACATGGCGAGGTCGGGGAGGTAGGCGGCCGGATTGGCGCGGGCGAGGTCCCGGTAGAGGGTCGTGGACTCCGTGATGGTGGCCAGGGCGCCCTGCCGGTCACCGGTCATGATCTGGGCGTTGGAGAGGTTGTTGAGGGTGCCCGCGAGCTCCGGGAGGTAGGCGGCCGGATTGGTGTCGGCGAGCTTGCGGCGGAGCGCGGCGGCCTCGGTGATGGTGGCCAGTGCGCCCTGCCGGTCTCCCGTCGTGCGCTGGGCGGTGGCGAGGTTGTTGAGGCACAGGGCCAGGCTGGGGAGGTAGGCGGCCGGATTGGCGTTGGCGAGGTCCCGGTAGAGGGTGGTGGCCTCGGTGACGGAGGCCAGAGCGCCTAGTTGGTCTCCCGTCTCGCTCTGGGCGTTGGCGAGGTTGATCAGGGACCCGGCGAGCTCGGGGAGGTGCGCGGCCGGATTGGCGCGGGCGAGGTCCCGGTAGAGGCCGATGGCCTCGGTGATCGTGGCCAGCGCGCCCTCCCGGTCTCCCGTCTGGCCACGGAAGCTCGCGAGGTTGTTGAGGGCGCCGGCGAGGTTGGGGAGGTACACCGCGGGGTTGGCGTCGGCGAGGCCGCGGCGCAGGGCGGCGGCTTCGGTGATCGTGGCCAGAGCGCCCTGCCTGTCGCCGGTCTCGCCCTGGGCGTTGGCGAGGTTCACGAGGGACGTGGCCAGGTCGGGGAGGTAGGCCGCCGGGTTCGTGCGGGCGAGGTCCCGGTAGAGGGTGGTGGCTTCGGTGACGTTGGCCAGTGCGTCCTGCCGGTTCCCGGTCTCGCCCTGGGCGTTCGCCAGGTTGTTGAGGGACATGGCGAGGTCGGGGAGGTAGGCGGCCGGGTTGGCGCGGGCGAGGTCCCGGTACAGGGTGGTGGATTCGGTGATGGTCGCCAGCGCGCCCTGCCTGTCCCCGGTCTCGCCCTGGTAATTGGCGAGGTTGTTGAGGGCGCCGGCGAGGTCGGGGAGGTAGGCGTCGGGGTTGGCGTCGGCGAGGTCCCGGCGGAGCGAGGCGGCCTCGGTGATCGTGGCCAGGGCACTTTGCCGGTCTCCGGCCTGGCCCTGGACGTTGGCGAGGTGGGCCAGGCAGGCGGCGAGGTTGGGCAGGTAGGCGTCGGTGTCGCTGCGGGCGAGGTCCCGGTAGAGGTCGACGGCCTCCTGAGCCGGGGCGAGGGCCTCGATGCGCCTCCCGGCCCGGGACAGCGAGACCGACACACTGGCCAGCGCCGCGGCGAGGTCCGGGCGGAACACGTCCTCCCGGACGGCCGCGAGCTCACGGACGAGCGCGATGCCGCGGGCGTCCGCGGCCGCCGCGTGTGCCGCGAACGACCGGCGTACGTAGGGGTTCGCGGCCTCGATCACCGTGGCGTCGGCCGTCTGCTCCCGCAGGAGGCGGACCAGCGCGCTCGCCACGCGGTACGCCGCGTCGGACTCCTGCGCCGTGTGCCGCAGGTGGCCGATGAACTCCCGGTGGTAGAGGCGGTACACCGCCTGCACCCCGTCGGTGTCCTCCACGATGTAGCGGCCGTACGTGTTCAGCAGCCAGTCCACGTCCTGCGGGCCGTACGCGGTACCGCCGGAGCCCAGGGCCGAGGCCGCCGCCTCCCAGACCCCCCGCGCCGGCATGCCGTTGCCCGCGCTCCAGGCAAGCGCGGTCAGCAGGTCCTCGGCGGCGTGCGGAAGGACCACGCCGTCCCGCTCCCGCTTCGGCCCCTCCGCCAGGTCCTCGGTGAAGGCGGCACTGATGGACGACGGAATGGCCTTTGCCCAGTCCAGCGGCTCCGAGCCGTCCGACCGCTCCGACGCGGCGGCGAACCGCCTGGTCACCGAATCCGTCGCCATCCGGGCGAAGAGGAAGCCGCCGGTGTGGGCGGACGCGCGGTCCGCGATGAGACCGGCCGCGGTCGCCGCGTCCCCGGGTATCAGCTCGCGGGCCTGCAGCCGGCGCAGGCAGTACGTGCGGATGTCGTCCTGGGTCCCGCTCTCGTCGTCCAGGTCGCAGGCGCGGGCCCGGACGTCCAGCAGCCGGCTCACCGCCTCGTCCAGGGGCTCCTGGAGTTGCTGCTGCGGGCGGAAGGGGCGGTCCCGCGAGCCGAGCAGCACGCAGACCAGGCGGCTCAGAGGAGCCAGGAGCTGTTCGACGATCGGGTGGGCCTGGTCGGGGGCCGCCTCGTCCAGCCCGTCCAGGACCAGGGCCGGGAGGCGGTCCGGGCACGCCGCGGGCCACTTCTTCTCCACCTCGGCGATCAGCGCCGCCGGAGTCTGCGGGACGGGAAGGTCCAGCTCGCGGGCGATGGCCTCGGCGAGCTGCTGCACCGTGTAGCCGCGCAGGTGCAAGGAGGCGTCCACCGCGCGCTCGCCCGGGTCCGGATCCCCCGGTGCCAGGGCCCGGTGCCTGACGATGTCCTTGCGGTGGGCGGGATCGGACAGGGTCGCGATGCGCCCGAGGACGGCCGACTTGCCGCTTCCCGCACTGCCCGTCACCAGGAACAGGCCCGGCTGCCGCACGGCGAGCCACTCGGTGATCCGCCCCAGCACGTTGCGCCGTCCGCTGAAGAACCAGCCCCCGTCGTCCACGGGCGCACCACGGCTCGCCTGCACCAGGTGCTCGACCAGCTCCGGCTCCGGGGCGCTCTTGCGCAACGGGTTGTCGAACATCAGCCGGGGCTCGCCGAACATGGCCGGGACCGGCCTGTGGCCGACCTCGGCGGGCCACTGGGCGAGCACGGTGTTGATGACCGTGGCCCCGCTGACCTGACCGTTGCGGCTGCTCCACTCGTGGCGGTAGTCCTCGGTGCACGGCCCCTCGCGCAGCACCCGGGTGAGGGTTTCCAGCAGGATGCCCGCGGCCTCGGCCTTCTCCTGGGGACGGCTGCTCGCGAGCACCCCGAGCCATGCGGACCGGCCCGGGGGCAGGTTCTTCGCGGACAGCTTGCCGAACGCCGTGTCCAGCGACTCCATGACCCCCGCGCCCGCATGGCAGGTGTCGATGAGCAGCAGCATCTGGTCGGCCCCGCTGCGCACGGCCGCCTCCGTGAGCAGGTTGGCCGAATATGTCTCATCGCCGTACTGGGCGTCGTCCGTGTCGGTCAGGACCAGGCGCAGCCCCCAGGCGTCGAGCACACCGTGGCCGGACCACAGGATGACGGCGGGACCGCGGACCTCTGCCGCGGCCCGGCCCGTCGCCCAGTCCTTCACGGCGGCCTTGATGTCCGGCTGCCCCGGGTCCGGCAGCACGGTCGACCGGTAGCCCCGGGCCTCCAGGAGCGCGCACAGCTCCCGCATCTGGGAGACGGCCCCGGTCAGCGGGCGGAACTTCTGCGCGTTCCGGTAGTTCTCGACCACGATTCCGAGGGCCGTCCCCCGGATCGCGTCGGCGTCGCGCTCACTCACCGCCTCCTCCCACCAGGGTCAGCGCCGTCACCGTGGTCTCCGCGTGGGCGGTGACCCGTACCGCCAGCCGGTACGCCCCGGGATCCGGCGCCGGGAAGGCCGTGGCGTACCGGCCCTCGCCGAGGGGGCGCAGCGTCCGGGGCAGCGGCTGCGCGCCGTCGGCCGGGCGGAGCTCCGCCGTGAGGTGCAGCGCGTCGTGGTCCGGGACCTGCGGCGGGACCGTCACGGCGACCTCGTACGGTTCCCCCGGCTCCAGCAGCGGGGGAGCGAGCACGCTCAGCGGAACCCCGCCGCCGGCCTCGTCCCGGTGGAACGGGCCCGCGTGCCCGAGCAGGCCCGACAGGGCGTCCCGTACGCCCGGGTTGTTCTGGAGGGACCCGTGCTGCTCACAGGGTGTGTGGGCCTCGTCGACCGCGTACCCGGTGTTGTCCGCGTTCGTGGGGCGCGCGGCGAGGCGGGGCACCGTGCCGTCGCCGCGTTCGTCGGTGCCGTTGATGAGCCACAGCGGGGTCAGCCCGCTGCCGGTGGGCTCCGCCGTCGTCAGGGTCGGCTGGCGGATGCCCGTGACGGCGTGCAGGGGCGTGGGGTCGGGGCGGTCGGCGTACCGGCGCAGGTCCGCGTGGAAGCGGGCCGCGTCCGCCAGCAGCTCGGGGTCGATGCCGGGCAGGCCCGGCAGGTCACGGGCGTACGCGAGGCCCCCCGGAGCCGTCACGCAGGCGTAGTCGGGGGCCAGCTGGTGCAGCGAGGGCAGGCTGCGCGCGAACGCGCCGAGGTCGACGCCCAGCCGCCCCCAGCCCTTGCGCAGCCCGTTGACCAGATGGCCGAGGGCGTCCAGGGAGCCGCGATGCGGGGTGCCGAGGGTGATCAGGCGGCGGGTGACCTCGTGGCCCCCGAGGACCTCCACGTAGTGGCGGGCCACCAGCCCGCCCATGGAGTGGCAGATGAAGACCACCCTCGCGTCGCCGCGCTCGGGGGAGGAGGCCCGCCAGCGTTCCAGCTCGCGGGCGACGACCTTCCTCAGCCGCTCCGCGTTGTAGCGGCACGACAGGCGCCAGTCGTACGGGAAGGGCACGAGGTTGGCCCCGGGGGACAGGGTGAAGGACCGCTCCAGCCAGCCCAGGAGGTCCGTGTAGCCGTCGACCGGCTGCCAGATCCCGGGGATCGCGTGCACGTCGGGCATGACCCCGACGGGGAGCACCCCGTCGCCGGGGTGGTCGTCCCCGATGTCCTTGGGCAGGCGCAGGCGGTTCACGGAGCCGCCGAAGGTGCGCAGGCCGCGCCACAGGGCGCCGCCCGACAGGTCCCAGACCGGCTTGCCGTCGGCGTCCGCGAGCCGGCTCCCCATGATGCCCGGCAGTACCACCACAAGATCGTTCACCCGTGCACGTGACATGCATGCCCCCGCTGGTCGTCCCTGGACCGGCAGGGTAAGACGACGGCGCCCCTGCCCGGAGTGGTTTCCGGACAAGGGCGCCGTACGTGTGACTGCCGCCTCGCGGCGGGGAGCCTTACAGGCCGAGCTCGACCTCGAACTCGCCGGCTTCCAGGATGGCCTTGACGGCCGAGAGGTACCGGGCGGCGTCCGCGCCGTCCACCAGGCGGTGGTCGTAGGACAGCGTCAGGTACGTCATGTCGCGGATGCCGATGTTGGTGCCCTCGGCGGTCTCGATGACGACCGGGCGCTTCACCGTGGCACCGATGCCCAGGATGGCGACCTGGTTCGGCGGCACGATGACCGTGTCGAACAGGGCACCGCGCGAGCCGGTGTTGCTGATGGTGAAGGTCGCGCCCGACAGCTCGTCCGGCGTGATCTTGTTGCCGCGGACCTTGGCGGCCAGGTCGGCGGTCGCCTTGGAGATGCCCGCCAGGTTGAGGTCACCGGCACCCTTGATGACCGGGGTCATCAGGCCCTTCTCGGAGTCCACGGCGATGCCGATGTTCTCCGAGTCGAAGTAGGTGATGGTGCCCTCGTCGTCGTTGATCCGGGCGTTGACGACCGCGTGGGCCTTCAGCGCCTGGGCGGCGGCCTTGACGAAGAACGGCATCGGGGACAGCTTGACGCCCTCGCGGGCGAGGAAGCCGGCCTTGGCCTTCTCGCGCAGCTTCATGATCTTGGTGATGTCCACCTCGACCACGGAGCTGAGCTGCGCCTGCGAGTGCAGGGCCTTCATCATGTTGTCGCCGATGACCTTGCGCATGCGGGTCATCTTGACGGTCTGACCGCGCAGCTCGGACACCGCGGCGGCCGGGGCCTTGGCGGCGGCCGGGGCAGCGGCCGGGGCCGGGGCGGCAGCGGCGGCCTTGGCGGCCTCGGCGGCGGCCAGGACGTCCTGCTTGCGGATGCGGCCACCGACGCCGGTGCCCGTGACCGTGTTCAGGTTGACGCCGGACTCCGAGGCGAGCTTGCGCACCAGCGGGGTCACGTACGCGCCCTCGTCACCCGCGGAGACCGGGGCGGCGGGAACGGCGGGCGCGACCGGTGCCGGAGCGGCCGCGGGGGCCGGGGCGGCGGCCGGAGCCGGGGCGGCGGCCGGGGCCGGAGCGGCGACCGGGGCCGGAGCCGGGGTCGCGGCCGGAGCCGGAGCGGCCGGAGCCGGAGCGGCCGGAGCGGCAGCCGGAGCCGGGGCGGCAGCCGGAGCCGGAGCGGCGGCGGCCGGGGCCGCACCCGCGACACCGATGACGGCCAGACGGGCGCCGACCTCGGCGGTCTCGTCCTCGCCGACCAGGATCTCGAGCAGCGTGCCGCCGACCGGCGCGGGGATCTCGGTGTCGACCTTGTCCGTGGAGACCTCGAGCAGCGGCTCGTCGGCCTCGACGGACTCGCCGACCTGCTTCAGCCAGCGGGTGACGGTGCCCTCGGTGACGGACTCGCCCAGGGCGGGGAGCACGACATCGGTGCCGGACGCGGCGGACGCGTCGGCGGCGGGGGCGGCCTCGGCGGCCGGGGCGGGGGCCGCGGGGGCCTCCGCGACCGGAGCCGGGGCGGCTGCGGGCTCGGCGGCAGCGGGCTCGGCGGCGGCGGCCGGAGCCGCGGCCGGGGCGCCCGAACCGTCGTCGATGACGGCCAGCTCGGCGCCGACCTCGACGGTCTCGTCCTCGGCGACCTTGATGGAGGCCAGGATGCCGGCGACGGGCGAGGGGATCTCGGTGTCGACCTTGTCGGTCGAGACCTCGAGCAGCGGCTCGTCGGCCTCGACGCGCTCGCCCTCGGCCTTCAGCCAGCGGGTGACAGTGCCCTCGGACACGCTCTCTCCGAGCGCCGGAAGGGTTACGGAAACCGACATGGTTTCAGTTGCTCCTAACGAATGTGCGGAAGTGGTCGTCGCGCCCGTGACGATTAGTCGTGGGAGTGAAGCGGCTTGCCGGCGAGGGCCAGGTGGGCCTCGCCCATCGCTTCGTTCTGGGTCGGGTGCGCGTGGATGAGCTGCGCGACCTCGGCCGGCAGGGCCTCCCAGTTGTAGATCAGCTGGGCTTCGCCGACCTGCTCGCCCATCCGGTCACCGACCATGTGGACGCCGACCACGGCACCGTCCTTGACCTGGACGAGCTTGATCTCGCCCGCGGTCTTGAGGATCTTGCTCTTGCCGTTGCCCGCGAGGTTGTACTTCAGGGCCACGACCTTGTCCGCGCCGTAGATCTCCTTGGCCTTGGCCTCGGTGATGCCGACCGACGCGACCTCGGGGTGGCAGTAGGTGACGCGCGGGACACCGTCGTAGTCGATCGGGACGGTCTTGAGACCGGCCAGACGCTCCGCGACCAGGATGCCCTCGGCGAAGCCGACGTGCGCGAGCTGGAGGGTCGGGACGAGGTCACCGACGGCCGAGATGGTCGGCACGTTGGTCTGCATGTACTCGTCGACCAGGACGTAGCCGCGATCCATCGCGACGCCCTGCTCCTCGTAGCCCAGGCCCTGGGAGACCGGGCCGCGGCCGACCGCGACCAGCAGCACCTCGGCCTCGAAGGTCTTGCCGTCGGCCAGCGTCACGCGGACGCCGTTCTCCGTGTACTCGGCCTTGTCGAAGAAGGTGCCGAGGTTGAACTTGATGCCGCGCTTGCGGAACGCGCGCTCCAGCAGCTTCGAGCTGTTCTCGTCCTCGACCGGGACGAGGTGCTTGAGGCCCTCGATCACGGTGACGTCGGAGCCGAAGGACTTCCACGCCGAGGCGAACTCGACGCCGATGACGCCGCCGCCCAGGACGATCGCGGACTGCGGCACGCGGTCCAGGACCAGCGCGTGGTCCGAGGAGATGATGCGGTTGCCGTCGATGTTCAGGCCCGGCAGCGACTTCGGCACGGAGCCGGTCGCGAGCAGCACGTGGCGGCCCTGGATGCGCTGGCCGTTCACGTCGACGGACGTCGGCGAGGAGAGGCGGCCCTCACCCTCGATGTAGGTCACCTTGCGGGAGGCGACCAGGCCCTGCAGGCCCTTGTACAGGCCCGAGATGACCTCGTCCTTGTACTTGTGCACGCCCGCGATGTCGATGCCCTCGAACGAGGTCTTGACACCGAACTGGGCGGCTTCACGAGCCTGGTCCGCGATCTCGCCCGCGTGCAGCAGAGCCTTCGTGGGGATGCAGCCGTTGTGCAGGCAGGTGCCGCCGAGCTTGTTCTTCTCGATCAGGGCAACGTCCAGACCCAGCTGGGATGCGCGCAGAGCCGCGGCGTAACCGCCACTGCCACCGCCGAGGATCACTAGGTCGAAAACGGTGCTGGCGTCGTTCGCCACGTCACGTCCTCCATGCATGTGCGCCGGGCACCGGTCCTCTGTGACCGGGCGGCGGCTGGTAATCGGCCGCTAGTTCTTCGGCCCTGTGGTGGGGGCCCTGTCCTGCCGAGAACCCATCTTCGCATTTGTCGGCGGAACGCGGGACGCCGGGCCCACGATGTGGCAGGGCGTTCTGCCCGAAGTGAGGGTTACCAGTGCGTAGAAACCTACGGATTTCGTTGTGGGTGAACATGGCTCAAGCCTTGATCAAGTAGGTGATCAAGGCTTGAGACATGTCACATCCGGCGTTGCGGGGCTACGTCAGCCCAGGTCACCGGTGGCCGTACGCTCGGCCAGGCGGACCAGGGTGCGCACGGCGGAGCCGGTGCCGCCCTTGGGGGTGTAGCCGTACGGGGCGCCCTCGTGGAAGGCCGGGCCGGCGATGTCGAGGTGGGCCCAGGTGACGCCCTCGCCGACGAACTCCTTGAGGAAGAGGCCGGCCACCAGGCCGCCGCCCATGCGCTCGCCCATGTTCGCGATGTCGGCGGTGGGGGAGTCCATGGACTTGCGCAGCTCGGCGGGGAGCGGCATCGGCCACGAGGACTCGCCGACCTCCTCGGCGATCTCGTGGACCGAGGTACGGAAGGCGTCGTCGTTCGACATGATGCCGAAGGTGCGGTTGCCCAGGGCCATCATCATCGCGCCGGTCAGGGTGGCGACGTCGACGATCGCGTCCGGCCCGTCCTCGGAGGCCCGGGTCAGCGCGTCGCCGAGGACCAGGCGGCCCTCGGCGTCCGTGTTGAGGACCTCGACGGTCTTGCCGCTGTACATGCGCAGCACGTCGCCGGGCTTGGTGGCGGAGCCGGAGGGCATGTTCTCGGCGAGCGCGAGCCAGCCGGTGACGTTGACCTGCAGGCCCAGCTTCGCGGCCGCGACCACGGAGGCGAAGACGGCGGCGGCGCCGGCCATGTCGCACTTCATCGTCTCGTTGTGGCCGGCCGGCTTCAGGGAGATGCCGCCCGAGTCGTAGGTGATGCCCTTGCCGACGAAGGCCAGGGTCTTGACCGCCTTGGGGTGGGTGTAGGCGAGCCGCACCAGGCGCGGCGGGTTCTCGGAGCCCTTGCCGACGCCCATGATGCCACCGAAGCCGCCCTTGACCAGCGCCTTCTCGTCCAGGACCTGGACCTTGATGCCGTGCTCCTTCGCGGTCGCGGAGGCGACGGCGGCGAAGGCCTCGGGGGTGAGGTCGTTCGGCGGGGTGTTGACGAGGTCGCGGGCGATGTTGACCTCGGTCGCCACGACCGTGGCGCGCTCGACCGCGGCCTTGTGCTCCTTGTCGCGCGGCTTGGCGCCGAGCAGGGCGATCTCGGCGAGCGGCAGCTTGGGGCCGCCGTTCTTGTCGGCGTTCTTGGAGGTCTTCGTCTCGCCGCCCTGGTAGGCGGTGAAGGTGTACGCGCCCAGCAGCGCGCCCTCGGCGACGGCCGTGACGGCGGAGGCGTCGTCCAGGGGGAGGGCGAAGGCCGCCTTCTTGGAGCCGTGCAGGGCGCGGGCGGCGGCGCCGGCGGCGCGGCGCAGCACCTCCTCGTCGAACGACTCGTCCTTCTCGGGGACGGAGCCGAGCCCGACCGCCAGCACGACCGGGACCTTCAGGCCCGCCGGGGCCGGCAGCTTGGTGGTCTCGCCTTCGGCGCCCGAGGCGCCGACCGCGTCGAGCACGGCGGCGAGCTTTCCGTCGAACGCCTTGTCCACGGCCTCGGCGCCCGCGGCGACGACCGGCCCCTTGGGGCCCTTGGCGACACCGACGACGAGGGCGTCGGCGCGCAGCGTCGCCGCGCCGGCAGTGCTGAGAGTCAGAGCAGTCACGGTGGTGAAGTCTCGCTTCCGTTTGTGTGTGTGGGCCGAGTGGGTGGACGGCCATCCGTGGCGATCGTATTCCGGCCCGACGGCTGCCAGAAATGAGCCTACGCGTAGGCACTCTTCCGTACGTCACTCGAAGGTTTGTCAAGTTGTTCGATCAAGGCGCCGGGAGATTCACCCATCTGTGGACTCTGCTCCAGGTTTGCCTCGTAGACCTGACGAGGTCCGAAAGACTCGGTCCACTCTCGCAAGGGGACGCGGGGTTCCTTTGCATGATTTCCACAGAGCCTCCCCGGCCCGGCCGACCGCCATGGGCCGCGTCGAGGGATGCCTGCGGGGGGAAAGGCCGAAATGGTCAACAAGAACCGGATGAACAGGCTCGCCGCCGCCATGGCCGCGGCGGCCCTGGTGTCCGTGGCAGCACCCGCCGCGACCGCCCAGGCGGCCACGGCTGCACGCATCGACCTGAAGGTGCTGGTCGTCGACGACGGCGGCAGCTCGGTCGAGGCGATCACCGCGGAACTCCGCGACACCGGAGTCCCGTACACCCGCGTCCAGCTGGGCAGCAGCGGCCGCCCGGTCATCGATGCGGGCTTCCTCAGCGACACGGTGGACGGCCGCCCCCGTGCCAAGTACCAGGGCGTCGTCCTGCCGAACGAGAACCCCTTCGGCGAGGGCTCGGCCGAGATGGCCGCGCTCACCGCGTACGAGACGGCGTACGGGATCCGCCAGGTCGACGCCTACACCTGGGCCCACCCGGGCGTCGGCCTCGAGTACACCGACAACGGCGGCTACAGCGGCCAGCTCGACGGCACCCGGGCCGCCGTCACCGAGGCCGGCAAGGCGGGCCCCTTCGGCTACCTCGGCGGACAGGTCGACTTCGAGGACAACTCTGCGCTGGTCCCCGAGAGCTTCGGGTTCATGGGCAGGCCGCGGGCCGGCTACACCAGCTACGTGGACGCCCCCGTCGGATCGGGACGGGCCTCGCTCGTCGGCGAGTACACCCACGACGGGCGCAGCGAGCTCGTCGTCACCTTCGGCTACAACCAGCACCAGCAGCAGTTCCGGCTGCTGGCCCGCGGCATCGTCGACTGGCTCACCCAGGGCGTCCACCTCGGCCAGAGCCGCAGCTACTTCGCGGTCCACGTCGACGACGTCTTCGCACCGGACGCCCGCTGGAACAAGGAGCTCAACTGCACGCCCGGCGACTACGCCTGCCCCGGCGGCGAGGGCAAGGAGAGCACCATCAGGATGACCGCCGCCGACGCCGTCTACGCGGCGCAGTGGCAGACGTCCAAGAACTTCAAGCTCGACATGCTCTTCAACGCGGGCGCCGGTGAGGAGTGGAAGGCGGAGAACGGCGGCACCGACGCCCTCACCGCGCAGCTGGTCGCCGACCGGGCCAAGTACCGCTGGATGAACCACACCTACACGCACCCCTTCCTCGGCTGCGTCCAGGACACCACCACCATCCCCTGGACCTGCGTCAAGAACGCCCAGGGCGCCATCCAGTACATGAGCCGCGCGGAAATCTCCGCGCAGATCCGCGACAACAACAACTGGGCCGCCCTCAAGGGCATCACCACCGACCGGACCGAGCTCGTCACCGGCGAGCACTCGGGCCTCAAGACCAACCCGCAGCAGCCCCAGGACAACCCCAACCTGGCCGGCGCGCTCGCCGACAACGGCGTGAAGTGGGCGGGCAGCGACAACTCCCGCGAACCCGCGCAGCGGGCGGTCGGCGCCGCCCTGACCGTGCCCCGCCACCCGATGAACGTGTACTACAACACGGGCACCAACGCCGAGATGGCCGACGAGTACAACTGGATCTACACCAGCCGTGCGCACGGCGGCAGCGGCATCTGCGAGGACAACCCGGCGACCTCCACCTGCCTGCCGGCCCCGGTGGACACCACCACCGGCTACCTGGACCACATCGTCCCCCAGGAGGCCCGCACGGCGCTGCGCCACGTCCTGGCCAACGACCCGCGCCCGCACTACGTGCACCAGTCCAACCTCGCCGAGGACCGCACCCTCTACCCGGTGCTCAACCAGGTCCTCGACACCTACCGGTCCCTGTACGCGCCCAGCGCCCCCATCGTCAACCAGACGATGAAGGAAGCCGGTGTCGAGTTCAGCCGCCGCGCCGCCTGGGACAAGGCCCTCGCCGAAGGCAAGGTCACCGCCTACCGGATCGGCACCACCGTCACCGTCAAGGCGCCCTCCGGAGTCGTCGCCCCGGTCACCGCCCCCAACGGCACCAAGAAGCAACTCCTGCTCGGCACCGCCGACTTCGGCACGGCCTACGCCGGCACCCGCTCCACCTGGACCGGGCCCGAACTGCTGCAGAGCGCCGTCACGCTCAAGCTGCCCAGCTGACCGTACGGGCCTTCAGCCAGCCGAGTCACACGAGCGCCGGCGCTCCGCGAACCACGGGCGCCGGCCCCTTTCACGTCCTGGGGGGACACACCGCATGAGCCATGGGCGTCATGTCACCATGCTCACCGAAGGCACCTACCCGCACGTCCACGGGGGCGTCAGCACCTGGTGCGACCAGCTGGTCCGCGGTATGCCGGAGGTCGACTTCAACGTCATAGCCCTGACCGGCTCCGGACGCGAGCCGGTCACGTGGGAACTGCCGCGCAACGTCTACCGGCACACGTCCGTACCGCTCTGGGGGGCTCCCCCCAGGCACGGCCGCCGGACCGCCCTGCGGGGCAAGGCCCAGCGCCGCTTCACCGAGGTGTACGAAACCTTCCTGCTGTCCCTGCTCGACCCCGGCCGCGGGGGATTCTCCGGGGCCCTGCGCGAACTGGCCGTCCTGGCCAGCGCCGGCCGCCTCGCGCCGGCCCTGCGCTCCGAGTCCGTGCTCCGCCTGCTGATGACCGTGTGGTCCCGCCCCGGCCTGACCACCGCCGCCGCCGCGCCCACCATCCACGACGCGCTCACCGCCACCGACCTGCTGGAACACGCACTGCGCCCGCTCTGCGTGCGGATCCCGCGCGACAGCGTCGCCCACGCCGTCAGCAGCGGCCTCGCCACCCTCCCGGCCCTCGCCGCCAAGTACCTCGACGAGGTGCCCTTCCTCCTCACCGAGCACGGCATCTACCTGCGCGAGCGCTACCTCGGCTACCGCTCGGCCGCCCAGCGCTGGCCCGTCAAGGCCCTCATGCTCGGCTTCTACCGCGAGCTCAACACCGAGGGCTACCGGCAGGCCGACCTGATTACCCCCTGCAACCAGTACAACCGCCGCTGGGAGGAGCGCGGCGGCGCCGCCCCGGACCGGATCCGCACCGTCTACAACGGCGTCGACCCGCACGCCTTCCCCGACGCCGGCCCCGAACCCGAGGTGCCCACCCTCAGCTGGTGCGGCCGCATCGACCCCATCAAGGACCTCGAAACCCTCATCCGGGCCTACGCCTTCATGCGGGAGGAACTGCCCGCGCTGCGGCTGCGCCTCTTCGGACCCGTCCCGGCCGGCTGCGAGGAGTACAAGCTGCGGCTGGAGAAGCTCGCCGCCGACCTGGGCGTCACCGACGGGATCTCGTACGAGGGCCGCATCGAGCAGGTGGCCCTGGCCTACGCGGCCGGCAGCATCGTGATGCTCTCCTCCATCAGCGAGGGCTTCCCGTTCAGCATCATCGAGGCCATGTCCTGCGGCCGCACCACCGTCTCCACCGACGTGGGCGGGGTCCGCGAGGCAGTCGGCGACACCGGCCTCGTCGTCCCGCCGCGCGAGCCCGAGACCATGGCCCGCGCCACCCTCGCCCTGCTCCGCGACGACGAACGCCGCGCCGAGCTCGGCCGGGCCGCCCGCAGCCGGGTGGTGGAGAAGTTCACCCTCCACCAGTCCGTGGACGGCTTCCGGCACATCTACCGGGAACTCGCCGGCCAGCCCGTCCTGCCCGTCCGCGCCGGCGACGAGTGGACCCAGCGGCTCGCCGACCCCTGGTACCGCGAGCTCGCGGCCGACGGGAGCCTGTGGTGAGCGGATCCCTCTGGCTGCAGCCGCCCGGTTCCGGCGGGGCCCCGGGCCCCGCCGGCCCGGCGGCCCGGCGCCGCCTCCTCATCGCCGGGGCGTCCGGAGCCTGCGCCGCCCCCGGCGGATCCGTCCCCGCGGACACCCTGCCGGCCGTCCCCCGGCCGCGCCGCGAGGGCCCCGCGGCCGCCGACCCGATGGACGAACTCGCCGAGCGCCTCGACCCGTTCATCGCCGCGGCCGTCCACCCCGACGAGATCGCCGCCGTCCTCGAATCGGACGGCATGACCGACGAGTACATCCGGCTCACCTACGGCCGCCACGACTCCTTCGCGCTCGCCGAAGAGCTCTACGCCCGGGTGCCCCGCTCCTTCCCGGAGCCCGAGGACGCCCCCGACCCCTGGAAGGTCTCCCTCACCGCCTGCCTCCTGCGCGGGGTGATCTTCGCCTTGCCCGGGCTCGCGTACGTCCTGGGCGCACCCCTGCTCGACGGCCCGCCCGACCGCCTCGGCCTGCCCGCCGGAACCCTGACCCTGCTCGCCGGAGCGCTCATCGGCTGGGTCTGGGACCAGACCCTCTCCCACCGGGCCTACTCCTGGCTCGGGCTCGGCGACCGGGCCGCCGCCGGGCGGACCCTGCTCGCCGGCGCCCCCGCCGGGTCCCTGCTGGGCACGGCCGCCGCGCTGGCCGTGCCCGGCGGACCGCCCTTCTCGTTCGCCTTCGCCGCGGGACAGGCCCTCTACGTCGGGGCCGCCACCGTCCTGCTCGTCCTCGGCCGGGAGCGGGTCCTGCTCGCCGCCCTCGGCCCGATGGCCGCCGGGGCCCTGCTCGCGCTCGTCGTGGACCTGCCCGTGCCGGTGCGGACGACCCTGCTCGGCGCGTCCCTGCTGGCCGCCTGCACCCTGGCCGTACGCGAACTCCCGCTGGCCGAAGGCACCCGGGCGGCCGCCGCCCGGCTCCGGGGCCGGCGGGTCCGCCGGCCCGGGACCGGTCCGGTGCGCTGGCGGATGCTGCGGGGCGCCGAGGAGGAGTATTCGGCGCGCGGCCCCCGGCTCGGCGACTCCGTCCCGTACGGGGTCTTCGGCCTCGGCACCGGCCTGCTCGTGCTGTACGCCGCCCTCGGCGAGGTGCTCGCCGGAGGACCCGCCGAAGCCGTCGCCGCCCCCTCGGCGGTGGCCCTCACCCTCAGCATGGGTCCCGCCGAATGGCTGCTGCACCGGTTCCGCAGCGGCAGCCTCGCCGGGCTGCGGGCCGCCCGCTCGCCCCGGTCCTTCCGGCGGCGGATGCTGGCCACCCTGGCCCGGTGCCTCGCCGCCTACCTGGCGGTCCTGCTCGCCCTGGGGCTGGTCGGCACCCTGCTGTGGCCGGGCGCCCCGGCCCTCACCGGGGCCCGCGGCGCGACCCTGCTCTTGCTGGGCGCCGTGATGTGGACCGGGCTGCTGCTCCAGTCCTTCGGTGCGGTCCGGCCGGCGGCCGTGGTCTGCGCCTCGGCCGCCGTCGCCCAGAGCCTGGCCCTGCTGACCGGACTGGGGCAGCCCCGGCTGGTCCAGCTGGCGGTGGCGGGCGCGGCCGCCGCGGCGCTGGCCGCACTGGTCTGCCTGCTGCTGGGCCGTGCGACGGCGCACCGCTGATGCCGCGACCGCCCCGCCCCTCCCGCCGATGCCTTCGCCGATGCCCGTGACCCCGTACGAGAAGGACCCCATGCTGCTGGTGCCGCTCTACGAGCACCCCGCCGACCGGCCCGAGGAGTGGGAACTGCTGATCCGCTCCGCCGGGCGACTGCACTCCGTGGTGCTCAACCCCGACAGCGGGCCGGGCCGGGCCCGCGACGAACGCTTCGCCGCCGTCGCCGGCCGGCTGCGCGCGGCCGGGGTGCCCGTCCTCGGCTACGTCGACACCGACTACGGGCGCCGCCCGCACGCGGACGTCGTCCAGGACCTGCTGCGCCACCGCGACTGGTACGCCGCCGACGGCGCCTTCCTCGACCAGTCCTGCGCCGAACCCGACCTGCTGCCCCACTACGGGCGGCTCGCCGTCGCCGCCCGGGCGGCGGGCGCCCGTACCCTCGTCCTGAACCACGGCGTCCACCCGCACCCCGGGTACGCCGGGCTCGCCGACCTGCTCGTCACCTTCGAGGGACCCTGGGACGCCTACCGGGACGCGGCCACCGCGCCGGCCTGGACCGCGGACCACCCCGCCCAGCGGTTCTGCCACCTCGTGTACGCCGTCCCGCCGGACGCCCCCGCCGCCGACCTCGCCCGGGAGCGGCGGGCGGGGGTGCACTGCGCCGTCCCCGGAACCGGCGCACACCCGTGGGGGACCCTCCCGTACGCCCTGGAGGCAGCCGGATGAAGCGTTTCGCCACCGTGCTGGTCGCGGCGCTGCTGCTGCTCACCGCCTGCACCGCGCAGCCACCGGACGACAGCGAGGACGAGCCCTACCCGTGGCCCGAACAGGCGCCGGGGGAGCTCTGGCGGCCCCCGCCCGGCGTCGGCTGGCAGTGGCAGCTCACCGGGAAGCTCGACACGTCGGTGAAGGCGCCCGTGTACGACGTGGACGGGTTCACCACCACCAAGGAGCAGGTCGCCGCGCTGAAGAAGGCCGGCCGCAAGACCATCTGCTACCTGTCCACCGGCGCCTGGGAGGACTTCAGGCCCGACGCGGACGCCTTCCCGAAGACGATGCTCGGGCAGGGCAACGGCTGGGAGGGCGAACGCTGGCTGGACATCCGGCGGCTGACCGAGCTGGAACCCCTGATCGCCCGACGGTTCGACATGTGCCGGGACAAGGGCTTCGACGCCGTGGAGCCCGACAACATGGACGGCTACCGCAACACCTCGGGCTTCCCCCTCACCGCCGAGGACCAGCTGCGCTACAACCGGCTGATCGCGAAGCTCGCCCACGACCGGGGCCTGGCGGTCGGCTTGAAGAACGACCTCGACCAGATCCCGCAGCTCGTCGGCGACTTCGACTTCGCGGTCAACGAGCAGTGCGCTCAGTACGACGAGTGCGAGGAGCTGACCCCCTTCATCGACGCGGGCAAGGCCGTCTTCCACGTGGAGTACGAGCTGGGCACCGACCGCTTCTGCACACGCTCGCGCGAGCTGAAACTGAGCTCGCTGCAAAAGCGCTACGACCTGGACGCCTGGCGCCGCTCCTGCCGTTGACGTCAGAGCGGCAGGACCGCGTGGACGCGGTAGCCGCCCCCGTAGCGGGGGCCGGCGAAGCAGGTCCCGCCCAGGGCGCCGGTGCGCTCGCGCATGCCGAGCAGGCCGTGGCCGCCGCCGGGGTCCGCCGGACCGGGGGCGCCGTCCGCGCAGTCGCCGCCGTCGTCGAGGACCGTCACCTCCACCGAGGGACCCACCCGCACCACGCTGACCTCGGCCCGGGCCCCGGGGCCGGCGTGCTTGCGCACGTTGGTCAGCGCCTCCTGGACCACCCGGTACGCCGCCAGGTCCACCGCGGCCGACAGCGGGCCCGGCTCGGGCCCCAGCTGGACGATCACCTCCACCGGCAGCCCCGCGTGCCGGAAGGTGTCCACCAGTTCGTCCAGGACGGCCAGCCCGGGCGCGGGCTCGGTCGGCGCCTCCGGGTCACCGGACTGCCGCAGCAGCCCGACCGTGGCCCGCAGCTCGTTCAGGGCCGACCGGCTGGCGTCCCGTACGTGGGCCAGCGCCTCCTTGGCCTGGTCCGGCCGCTTGTCCATGACGTGCGCGGCCACCCCGGCCTGGACGTTGACCAGGGCGATGTGGTGGGCCACCACGTCGTGCAGGTCCCGCGCGATCCGCAGCCGCTCCTCGGCGACGCGCCGCCGCGCCTCCTCGTCCCGGGTGCGCTCGGCGCGCTCGGCCCGCTCCCGGATGGCGTCGACGAAGGCCCGCCTGCTGCGCACGGCGTCGCCCGCGGCGGCGGCCATGCCGGTCCAGGCGAAGATCCCGATGTTCTCCTGGGCGTACCAGGGCAGCGGACCGGCGAGCATGGCCACACCGGTCAGACCGGCCATGGTGACCAGCCCGATCCGCCAGGTCGTGGGCCGGTCGGTGGCCGCGGCGACCGTGTACAGGGCGATCACCGTGCACATGGCGACGGGCGCGCGCGGCTCCCCGGTGGTGAGCTCCAGCAAGGACAGCCCGCAGGTCACGGCCAGCACGGCGCGCGGCCGCAGGCGCCGGAACACCAAGACGGCCGCGCCCAGCAGCATCAGCAGCAGGGAGAACGGACCGGGGTTGCGCGTGCCGAAGGTGGGCCCGTGCGGCCCGTGCGGATCGGCGAAGGACCCCAGGACCATGCAGACGAGCGCCCCGAACGCGAGCACGGCATCGGTGGCGAGCGGGTGGGCCCGCATCCACTGCCGGGTGGGCGCGAACGGCCCGAGGTCTGTCGTCACCCCGTTACGGTACGGCCTGCCCTGCGCGGGCGGTCCCGTCGGTTCATTGGGGCCGGGTGTCCAGCGGGGGCGGGCGTCCGCCCAGGGACGTCCCGGAGCGCTCCCGCCCCCACGCCGCCCGGACCACGCACAGGGCCATCACGGCGGCGATGGCCGCCAGGTGCTCCTTGCCCGCCAGGTTGTTCTTGACCAGCACCTCGCCGATCATCACCAGGACCACCACCGCGCCGGTCGCGTACGCCCGGTACCGCCAGCAGACGTAGAGGGCGAGCCCGACCACCGCGGCCGAGGGGCCGGTGTCGTTGACGATCCGGTCGGACACCGGCAGGCCCAGGGGGTGGTCCGGCCCCAGCGCGAGCCCGATCCGTGCGTACGTGGTCCCGGCGAGGGTGGCCACGTAGCCGATCACGAGGGTGCGCCACCAGCCGATGCAGATCTCCGAGATCCCGAAGACGAGCAGGATCTGGGCGAGCGCCCCCCACACCGGAAGGTCGAGGGCGGGCACGAACAGTGACAGCGGGGTCCGCAGCAGGGCCAGCCAGAGCGGGTCGACGGCCTTGACCGACCCGAGGTTCTGCACCGGCTGGAAGCCCCAGGAGGTGTTCTGCACGATCTGGAAGACCGAGGTCAGGCAGACCGCGCCGAGGGTCATCGGGACCGCCCGCCACCTGTCGCGGGCCAGCGCGTCGCGGACGGTCCAGAACAGGGGTCCCCACTCGCGGCGGGCGAACCGCCCGAGTGCGGAGGTGTTCCACGCTGTCAACGGCGGGTCTCCAGGTGTCTGCGGTGCAGCCACTTCGGCAGGCCGGGGGCTTCCAGGAAGCCCTCGGCCCGGCCCGCCGCGATACCGATCCGCAGCAGGTCCGAACTCTTCTCGAAGAGCATGAACCGCGGTTCCCAGATCGGCCGGTATTTGGCGTTGGCCCGGTAGAGGGACTCGATCTGCCACCAGCGGGAGAAGAAGCTCAGCAGGGAGCGCCACATCCGCAGCACCGGGCCGGCGCCGAGCCGGGACCCGCGCTCGAAGACGGACCGGAACATCGCGAAGTTCAGCGAGACCTGGGTGACCCCGATCTCCTTGGAACGTTCCAGGAGTTCGATGACCATGAACTCCATCAGGCCGTTCTCGGAGTCCCGGTCCCGGCGCATCAGGTCCAGCGACAGGCCCCCCGGCCCCCACGGCACGAAGGACAGCACGGCCCGCAGATCGCCGTTGCCGTCGGTGCACTCCAGCATCACGCACTGGCCGTCGCCGGGGTCGCCCAGCCGGCCCAGTGCCATGGAGAAGCCGCGCTCGGTCGCGCCGTCGCGCCAGTCGTCGGCCCGCTTCACCAGCTCGTCCATCTGCGCGGGGGGGATATCGGCGTGACGGCGGATCCGTACGGTGTACCCGGCGCGCTTGACGCGGTTGTACGCCTGCCGGACGGTCCGCATGGCGCGGCCCTCCAGGGTGAACTCGGCGGTCTCCACGATCGCCTCGTCGCCGAGCTCCAGCGCGTCCAGCCCGTGCCGCGCGTAGATCTGCCCGGCCTCCTCGCTCGCGCCCATCACGGCCGGCACCCAGCCGTGCTCGCGCGCCTCCGCCAGCCACGGCTCGATGGCGCCGGGCCAGGCCTCGGGGTCGCCGATCGGGTCGCCGGATGCCAGGGAGACCCCGCCGACGACGCGGTAGGTGACGGCGGCCTTGCCGGTGGGGGACCAGATGACGGACTTCTCGCGGCGCAGCGCGAAGTAGCCGAGCGAATCGCGCTCCCCCTGCCGGGCGAGCAGGGCGCGCAGCCGTTCCTCGTCCTCCTCGGAGAGGGGGTCGACGGCGCGGCGCGAGCGGAAGGCCGCGAACAGTACGGCGAGCAGGAGGAGCATCGACATCACGTTGACGAAGACGTCCACCCAGGCGGGGGTGTCGATCGTGCTGTAGGCCCGGGCGTCCGGGTCCAGGGTGATCAGCCGCATCGCCCCGTACCGCCAGCGGGTCAGGAAGGTGGCTGCGGCGCTGTCGGCCGCGGTGTTGGTGGCGCCGACGAGCATGGCCGCGACCAGTGAGGTGACGAGCAGGCCGACGGCGGCCACGAGGGTGGCCAGCGCGGGGTTGGAGCGGTCGCCCTTGGCGTAGAACTCCCGGCGGCCCAGCAGCAGGGCCGCGACGAAGGCGGCGGTCAGGCCCAGCGAGACCCAGTTCTGGGCGTGTTCGCGGAACTGCGGGTAGCACACGTCGGGGCCCCACGAGCAGGGCACGAAGGCCGCCCGGGCGAAGTCGAGCAGCAGCATCCCGCCCAGGACGAGGTTCAGGATCCAGGCGGCCCGCTTGCGGCGGCCCATGGTGACCGCCAGCAGCAGGCAGAACAGCCCGGAGGCGAAGCCGGCCGTGAGCAGGTACGGGGTGTAGAAGTCCGCGGCGTTGTGCCGGCGCAGATCCTGCCCGAGCGAAACCCACACCGCGCTGAGGAAGTTGACGAAGGTGACGGCCCGCAGGTACCAGACGGCGAACGCGGCGCCGCGCCGCGAACGGGTGCTCCCCCGGCCGGTCTCCCGGCCGTTGCCCGCCTCCCGGCTGCTGCCCGCCTCCCGGCCGCCCGCCGCCGCCCTGCCGGCGGGGTCGCCGCCGGTGTCTTTCCTGCCGGATGCCGGTCCGGGCACCGGTACGGTGCCGCGGTCGGTCTGTGCCCTGCTCAAACGGACCTCTCCCATAAAAAGCGATCTTATGGGGCGCCGCCGTCCACAGTGGCCGGCTCCGGGACCGCGCGGACCGGTCAGGTCCGCGAACCCCGGCGGCTCACTCCGCCGGCTCCTGCACCGCCCGCTCCGGGAGCTGCGCCGCGAGTGCGGCGGCCGCCTGGACCAGGGGGAGGGCCAGCAGTGCCCCGGTACCTTCGCCCACAGTGACGCCGTGATCGAGCACGGGGTTGAGTGCCATCCGGTCCAGGGCCTTCGACTGGCCGGGCTCCCCGCTCGCCTGGCCGGCCAGCCACCAGTCGGGCGCACGGAACGCGGCCCGCTGGGCCACCAGGCCGCAGGCCGCCGAGACGACCCCGTCGAGGATGACCGGCGTGCGGCGCACCGCGCACTGGAGCAGGAAGCCGGTGATGGCGGCCAGATCGGCCCCGCCCACCGCGGCCAGCAGCGCGATCTGGTCGCCGAGGACCGGCCGGGCCCGGCGCAGCGCGTCGCGGATCGCCGCGCACTTGCGCATCCAGGCCAGGTCGTCGACGGGCAGGCCGCCGCGGCCGGTGACCACCGAGGCGTCGGTTCCGCACAGGGCTGCCACGAGGGTGGCGGCCGCCGTGGTCCCGCCGACGCTGAGGTCGCCCAGGACGACCAGGTCCGTGCCGGAGTCGGCCTCCTCGTCGGCGATCTTGATGCCGAGCTCCAGAGCGGCGCGGGCCTCCTCGACGGTGAGCGCGTCCTCCTTGTCGATCCGTCCGCTGCCGCGCCGCACGCGGTGGCGGACGACGTCCTCGGGAAGCAGTGCGGGGTCGCAGTCGAGCCCGGCGTCGACGATCCGCACGGTGGCGCCGAACCGGCCGGCCAGGATGGCGACGGGGCTGGACCCGTCCAGCACGGCCCGTACGAGCTCGTGGGTGCTGGACGCCGCCCGGGCGGAGACCCCTTCGGCGGCGATCCCGTGGTCGGCGGCGAACAGCACCACGCGGGGGCGCTCGATCGGCTTCACCGGCACCCGGCCCTGCGCGGCCGCGAGCCACTCGGCGAGTTCGTCGAGCCGGCCCAGCGCGCCGGGGGGCACGGCGAGGCGTTCACGGCGTTCCTCGGCGTCACGCCGGACGCCCCCGTCGGGGCGCTCGATCAGATCGGAGAAGTCGTCGAGATTCAGCGTGCTCATCTGCCAGAGAGTACAGCCGGTAAGGCCCTCCCTCAGGCCTCGGGTTGGGCCCCCGGCGGCCGCTCCCGGCCCGGCCGCAGGGCGCCCAGATGGACACCCAGCAGGACGAGCGGAGCGCCCAGCAGCAGACCGGCCGTCAGCTCCTCGTCGTCGAGCCGGGCCGACAGCAGGATCGTGATCACCGGGATGACCACGAAGGCGTAGGCCGCCCGAGAGGCGCCCCACCGCCGCACCACCACCAGGTAGAGGACGAAGGTCAGCACCGAACCGGCCAGTACCAGGTACGCCAGTGCCCACCAGGTTGCCGGCAGCCGTGGCAGCCGGTGATCGTCGCCCGCGGCGAACGAGCCCGCGCACAGCAGCAGCGCCCCGGCGCTCATGCCCACCGCGTTCATCGTCACCGGGTGCACCGGCGGCAGCCGGTGCACCAGCACGGTCGCCTCGGCGAAGGACAGGACGGCGCCCAGGACCGCCAGCAGGGACAGCACGGGAACATCGGCCTGCAGCGGTGCCCGCGAGGCGAGGGCCACACCGGCGGCCGCCACGAGCGTGCCCACGAGCGCCGACGGCCGGAAGCGTTCCTGGCGCTGGACCACCACCAGCAGCAGCGCCGCCAGAGGGACCAGGGCCAGCAGTGTCTGCCCCAGGCCCGCGTGGACGCGGACCAGCGCGTAGTAGGCCAGCGCGAAGGTGACCCCGAAGTTGAGCACCCCGTACAGTGCCGCCCCGGCCAGCGCCCGCCCGCGCGGCAGCGGCAGGCGCATGAAGGCCATGACGGCCAGCAGCACCAGTGCGGCGGCGCCGAACCGGACCGCGGCGCCCCACAGGGGGTCCAGCTCGCGATTGCTGAACCTGACGCCGACCGCGTTGCCGCCGCCCGCGAGACAGCAGCCGGTGAAGGCGGCGAGCCCCGCCCTCTCTGCGGTTCGACTCCATCGCTCCACGGGATCACCCCGGTTGTCCGCCGGCCGCTCCTGCCGGCCGCTCCAGCGCTATTCCTTGAGGACGGACGCCTGCCCCGCGACGACGAGGAGCACGTGTTCGCACTCGCCCGCGACCGCCGCGTTCAGGCGGCCCAGCTCGTCGCGGAACCGGCGGCCCGAGGCCGTCGCCGGGACGATGCCCGAGCCCACCTCGTTGCTGACCAGCACCACCCGCCGGCGGGTCGCCCGCAGGGCCGCCACCAGCTCGGCGGTCCGGTCGCGCAGCTCGTGCTGCCCGCCCTTGGCCCACACCGCGTCGTCCCAGGCGCCGACCCGGTCCATCGCGTCCGTCAGCCACAGCGCCAGACAGTCGATCAGCAGCGGCGGACCCGTCTCGGCGAGCAGCGGGACCAGGTCGCAGGTCTCCGCCGTCCGCCAGCTCGCGGGCCGCCGCTCCCGGTGCAGCCCGACCCGCTGCGCCCACTCCGCGTCCCCGTCCCGGCTGCCGCCGGTGGCCACGTACACCACGTCGGGGAAGCCCTCGAGCCGCCGCTCCGCCTCGAGGGACTTGCCGGAGCGGGCCCCGCCCAGCACCAGCGTCCGGCGCGGCAGGTCCGGCACCGCGTGGTACTCCCCGACGATCACGGTGGTTCCGTCGGGCACCGCCCGGGCGCCGGCCGCGGCGCACCGGCGCTCCAGCTCCCGGCCGGGCGGGACGTCGTGGTCGAGGTGGACGGCGATCACGTCCGTGGCCGGGCCCACCGCGCCGCTCGCCCGCAGCCGGGCCAGGGCCTCGGGCCGCCCCAGCACATCGGCCAGGACCATGTCGTACGGACGCAGCCCGCTCTGCCCGTCCGTCCCCGCCGGGGCCCCGCCGGGCGGCAGGTACAGCAGCCGGTTGCCGTCCGGGCCCGTCACCTCGTACCCGGTGCCCGGTGCGTCCATCGGCACCGCGCGCACCCGGTGCCCTGAGATCACCGACAGCTCCCGCCCGTCCGGCACCCGCCCGGCGGCCGGCAGCCCGGGCGGCAGCTCCACGGCGGGCCCGTCGTGCGGGTGCGTCAGCAGGACCTGCCGTACGCCGGTCAGCGAATGCCCGGCGCGGGCGCCCGCCAGCACCGCCCCGGGGGTCAGGTCGAGCAGCAGCGCGCCGTCGACGAGGACGGCCGTGGCGGCTCGCGCCCGGGTACCGACGGAGAGAGCGCAGGCCGCACAGGGGCAGCCGGGGCGGGGCAGGCCCTCGGGTGTGCCGGTGCCGAGCAGAGTGAGTTCCACAGGGAGATCCTCCCGCGTCGCCGGGAGTGGTGCGCGCCCGGTTACTCTGCGGGCAGACTCAAGGCGAGCAGCGGACGAGCAACGGAGGCGGACATGGCGTGGACGTGGCGGTTCGAGACGGCCGAGGGCACCGAGGCGAGCCCGGCGGTGGAACCGGAGGAGTTCACCACGCAGGGGGACGCGGAGTCCTGGATCGGTGAGGTGTGGAAGGAGCTGCTGGACGGCGGCGTCGAGCAGGTGAAGCTGTCCGACGACGGCGGGACCGAGCTCTACACGATGAGCCTGCGCGCGGCCCTGGACGCGTAGCCCCTCAGGGGGCTCGGCGACTGCCGGGTCCGGCCGGGGACGCCCCGGTCGGACCCTTTCCGCGTTCCCGGCCCGGGCCCGGGGCCGCGGCCGGGCGGCCGGTCGTCGGGCTATTGGCCCCGTACGCCGCACAGGTGCAGCAGCGCGGCGACGCCCCGGTAGGGGTCGGTGCGCCCGGCGCGCTCCTCGGCGGCCAGCAGCCGCTCCAGCTCCTCCTCGGGCGGGAGGTTCTCGCCCGCCTCGGTGCCGTCGGTGAAGACGCGTACCCCGTACCAGGACTGCAGGGGCGCCCCGATCCCGTTCAGCGTGGCCGTCAGCCCGGCCAGCCGGTCGGCCCGTACGTCCATCCCCAGCCGGTTGCGGTAGTCGACGCTGTCGAACGCGGCCAGCGCGGACGTCCAGTCACCGCCCAGCCCGGGCCGCATGGCGAGCGCGTCGCCGTTGCGCACGAGCAGGGACAGCAGTCCGCCCGGCGCCAGCATCCGCGCCAGCCCGGCGAGCATGGCGTCCGGTTCGGGTACGTACATCAGCACCCCGTGGCACAGCACCACGTCGAAGCTGCCCGGCAGGAAGTGGGCGCCGGTCTCGCGGCCGTCGCCCTCCATGAGCCTCACCCGGTCGCGGATCCCGGCGGGTTCCGCCTCCAGCGCCTCGCGGGCGACGGCCAGCATGCCCGGGTCCTTCTCCAGGCCGGTCACCTTGTGCCCGGCGCGGGCGAGGCGCAGCGCCTGGGTGCCCTGGCCCATGCCGACGTCGAGGACGCGCAGCCGCTGCCCCACCGGGAAGCGCTGCGCGATCTGCTCGTCGACCTGCCGGCCCACGAGTTCCTGCCGGACCGCGTTGCGCAGTCCGCCCAGGCCCTCGAGCCACAGCCGGGCTCCCCCCGGACCTCCCCAGGCGAAAACGTCCCCCGACGCTCCGGGCGTCCCTCCGCTCAGGGTCGTTCCCCGCGCTTGACCTGCGGCTTGGGCAGGCGCAGCCGGCGCATCTGGAGGGTGCGCATGAGGCCGTACGCGACGGCGCCGCGGCGGGGCTCGTTCGCGAAGCGCTGGTTGAGCGCCTTGCGGAGGCGGAACACCAGGCCGATGGAGTCGACCACGATCAGGGCGATCACGCCCATCCACAGGATCAGTGCGATGTTCTGGATGGACGGCACCCGCACCATGCTCAGCACCAGGATGATCACTGCCAGGGGCAGGAACATTTCCGCGACCGAGAAGCGGGAGTCCACGTAGTCGCGGACGAACTTGCGGACGGGGCCCTTGTCGCGCGCGGGCAGGTACCGCTCGTCGCCGTTGGCCAGCGCCTCGCGCTGCTTGGCCATCTCTACGCGGCGGCGCTCGCGGGCACGCTTGGCGTCCTCCTTGCGGTTGCCGGTCGAGGCCACGACGGCCTTGCGCTGCGACTGGGCCACAGCACGCTTCGGCGTCGGGCGGCCCTTCGGGGCCTGCGGGTCACGGGGCTGCGAGAGGTCGGCGCTCACCTTGTCGGTGGCGGCGGCCTTCTCTTCCTTGGAGGAGCGGCTACCAAACACAAAACCCAAGCCTACGTGGTTGCGGGCATGCGCCCCACCCCGGTGGGGAACGATCCGGCAACGGCGGGCGTCCTTCCCCGTACAGGGAGCGTGCGGTGGCCGCTCGCCGAACCGGTCCGTGCCGGTCGGGGGTCCACCTACTCCTCACGCCTGACACGGCGGGGACGCTGTCGTCCTGGAGGAGGAGCGCATCCGTACTCGAACAGTGCGGTAATGGAGACAGGGCCCGTACTGTGGGTTCTGTTGGTGACCTGGAGCACAGTCCGTCTAGAAGGGGGCGCGCGAAGCCCATGAGCGGTGTCATGAAGCGTATGGGGATGATCTTCCGCGCGAAGGCGAACAAGGCCCTGGACCGGGCCGAGGACCCGCGCGAGACCCTCGACTACTCCTACCAGAAGCAGCTCGAGCTGCTGCAGAAGGTGCGTCGCGGAGTCGCCGACGTGGCGACCTCCCGCAAGCGCCTGGAGCTGCAGCTGAACCAGCTCCAGAGCCAGTCCGGCAAGCTGGAGGACCAGGGCCGCAAGGCCCTCGCCCTGGGCCGCGAGGACCTGGCCCGCGAGGCCCTCTCCCGCCGCGCCTCGCTCCAGCAGCAGGTCAGCGACCTGGAGGTACAGCACCAGACCCTGCAGGGCGAGGAGGAGAAGCTGACCCTCGCCGCCCAGCGCCTGCAGGCCAAGGTGGACGCCTTCCGCACCAAGAAGGAGACCATCAAGGCCACCTACACGGCCGCGCAGGCACAGACTCGGATCGCGGAGTCCTTCTCCGGCATCTCCGAGGAGATGAGCGACGTCGGCCTGGCCATCCAGCGGGCCGAGGACAAGACCGCCCAGCTCCAGGCCCGTGCCGGGGCGATCGACGAGCTGCTGGCCTCCGGCGCGCTCGACGACCAGAGCGGGCTCGGTTCCAAGGACGACATCCAGGCGGAGCTGGACCGCCTGTCGGGCGGTACGGACGTGGAGCTGGAGCTCCAGCGGATGAAGGCCGAGCTGGCCGGCGGTCCCTCCGCCCAGCAGCAGGCCCTCGAGGGCGGCGCCCCGGGCACCGCCCAGCAGCCCCGGACCCAGCACCGGTTCGACAAGCAGTAGGACGGGGTCCGTCATGATTGTCCGCATCATGGGGGAAGGCCAGGTCAAGGTGGCCGACAGCCACTTTCCCGAGCTCAACAGGCTGGACGACGAGCTGCTCGCGGAGATGGAGAGCGGCGACGGGGAGGGTTTCCGGCGCACGCTGGTCGCCCTGCTCGATGCCGTACGGCGGTTCGGCGAGCCGCTTCCCGACGAAGCGCTCGAGCCGTCCGAGCTGATCCTGCCCGGGGACGACGCCTCGCTGGAGGAGGTCAGGGCGATGCTCAGCGACGACGGACTGATCCCCGGCTGAGGCACGGCGCTGACGGACGGGCCACGCAGACGGGCCGCGCACACGTACACGGAGACGGGCACCAGCAGACGGGCCAGTAGACGGGCACCAGCAGACGGGCACGACGACGGCGGGCCCTCCCCTTCTCCGGGGAGGGCCCGCCGTCGTTGCGTCAGGGGCCGGGCGGCTTTTCGACGGCCGCCCGCTCCTGGTCGGGGGTCCCGCCGATGAAGTTCTCGAACTTCCGCCGCGGCAGCGCCCATCGGCGGTCGTGGTGGAAGGCGCGCAGTCCGGCCTTGGCCCGGGCGCGCGGGCGTTTCGCGTAGAACTTCCTGGCATAGGGAGAGCCGGGCCTGGCCAGCCGGATCGCGCCGATGAGCGCGACGAAGGGGATGACCACGCCGAACAGCGCCGTGCGCGCCTTGCCCTTCCACAGCGCGATCAGGGCCAGGAAGAAATTGGTGGCGGTGTTCATGGCGACGAGCCCGCGGCTCTGCAGCTCCTCGTCGGTCAGGTCGTTCACCCCGAAGGGCACGAACCCGCCGAGCACCAGGGCGACCAGGGCGGCCGTGAGGACCACGATCTCCACGCTCTTGCGGCCCTGCTCGCTCCAGTACACGTCGTCGAGGTGCAGGATCAGCGCGAACTCGTCCAGGACCAGACCCGCGCCCAGTCCGAAGATGACGGCCGAGAGCCCCGCGCCGAAGCCGTGCCGGGCGCTGCCCACCGCCCCGAAACCGCCGATGATCACCAGGATCACCCCGGGCACCACGTGGTGGATGTGCATCCCGCCGGGCGTGACGTTCTTGAACGGCCCCCGCCCGGCCCGGATCAACCGGGTGATCACGCGGGTGACCAGGAACGACATCACGAAGGAGAGCAGGGCGAGCAGGAGGGGGAGCTTCCCCGGTTCCACGATGTTCCGATACCACCAGTGACCCATCCCACTGACTCCCTATTTGGCCGGTAATGCGTAATTTACCGTCCGTGGTGACCGGGTAGCGTTCGGCCCGATGACAGAGTCGTTCGATGATCAGTCCCCGGAGCCGGCCCCGACCCCGCCGCCGGACCGCGCCTCGCTCCCCGACGGCGTCCGCTTCGCCTTCGGCACGCTGACCGTGCTGCCCGCCCGCATCACCCGCTGGGACCGCCCCGCCGCCCGCACCGGCATGGCCTGCGCCCCGCTCGCCGGGCTGGCCGTCGGCCTGCTCGCCGCCGTGCCCGGGGCGCTCCTGCTGGCGCTCGGCGGAGGCCCGCTGCTCGCCGCGGCCGTCACCGTCGCCGTCCCGGCGGCGCTCACCCGGGGCCTGCACCTGGACGGACTCGCCGACACGGCGGACGGCCTGGGCAGCGCCAAACCGGCCGGCGAGGCCCTGCGCATCATGAAGCAGTCCGACATCGGCCCCTTCGGCGTGGTGACCCTGGTGCTCGCCCTGCTGGTGCAGGTGGCCGCCCTGTCCGACGCCTACGCCGACAGCTGGATCCGCGGCTCCCTGGCCGCGGTGACCGCCGCCGTCACCGCACGCCTGGCCATGACCCTCGCCTCCCGGGAAGGGGTCCCGGCCGCCCGCCCCGAAGGGCTCGGCGCGGCGGTCGCCGGGGTGGTCCCGCGCCCCGCGGCCGCCGCCGTCACCGCCGCGGTCGTGGTGCTCGCCGCGGCCGCCGCCCTCCCGCTGGGCCTGCCGGCCGCCGGACGGCACGCGGCCGCCGTCCTGGCCGCCCTCCTCGTCGCGGAGCTGCTGCTGCGCCGCTGCGTCCGGCGGTTCGACGGGGTCACCGGCGACGTCTTCGGGGCCCTGGCCGAGGTCTGCGCGACCACCGCCCTGGTCCTGCTCGCCCTGGGCTGACCGGCCCCGGCCGCGCGGGCCCACGTACCCTCACCCCGTGGACCACATCCCGACGGACCCGACGGACCCGACCCCCGCCGCGCCCATCAAGGTGCTGCTCGCCGACGACCAGGCTCTGCTGCGCAGCGCCTTCAAGGTGCTCGTGGACTCCGAGCCCGACATGGAGGTCGTCGGGGAGGCCTGCGACGGGGCGCAGGCCTACGCGCTGGCCCGCCGCACCCGCGCCGACGTCGTGCTCATGGACATCCGGATGCCCGGGACCGACGGCCTCGCCGCGACCCGCATGATCAGCGAGGACCCGGAACTGGCCGCCGTGCGCGTGGTGATGCTGACGACCTTCGAGGTCGACGAGTACGTCGCCGCCGCCCTGCGGGCCGGCGCCTCCGGCTTCCTCGGCAAGGGCGCCGAACCAGAGGACCTCCTCAGCGCCATCCGGGTCGCGCACGCCGGCGAGGCGCTGCTCTCCCCGGCCGCCACCAAGGGGCTCATCGCCACCTTCCTCGCCCAGGGCGGCGGCGCCGACCCGGCCTCGGCCGCCGCCACGGCCGGATCGCACGCGGAGCGGCTCGCCGCGCTGACCGTCCGGGAGCGCGAGGTCCTCGTACACGTGGCCGCCGGGCTGTCCAACGACGAGATCGCCGGCCGGCTGGAGGTCAGCCCGCTCACCGTCAAGACCCACGTCAACCGGGCCATGGCCAAGCTCGGTGCCCGCGACCGGGCCCAATTGGTGGTCATTGCCTACGAATCGGGACTGGTCCGGCCGCGCGCCGAGTAGCGCGGGAGCGGCCGCAGTAGTGCGGCGTACTGCGGACGCGGTATGCGGCGGACAAGGACGGGACCTGCGAGCGACGCTGCGGCGCCGCGGCGTGAGAAAGGCTGGAGTGCCCTTCGCCGACGTCACAGCAGAGAGATCCCCATCCATGTCCTGGCTGTCCCGCTTCAGCCTTGCCCAAAGGGCGTTGATCGGCCTCGTGTCGATCGTCGCGCTCCTCTTCGGCGCCATAGCCATCCCGCAGCTCAAGCAGCAGCTGCTGCCCTCCATCGAACTGCCCATGGTGTCCGTGCTGGCGCCGTACCAGGGCGCCTCGCCCGACGTGGTGGAGAAGCAGGTCGTCGAGCCGATCGAAGCCATGCTCAAGGGCGTCGACGGCATCACCGGCATCACCTCCACCGCCAGCGAGGGCAACGCCCTCGTCATGGCCACCTTCGACTACGGCGACAGCGGCACCAAGCAGCTCGTCGCCGACGTCCAGCAGGCCGTCAACCGGGCCCGCGTCCGGCTGCCCGCCGAGGTGGACCCGCAGGTGGTCGCCGGTTCCACCGACGACATCCCGACCGTCATCCTCGCCGTCACCTCCGAGAAGGACCAGCAGGCCCTCGCCGACCAGCTGGAACGATCCGTCGTCCCCGTCCTGTCGGACATCGAGGGCGTCGGCCAGGTCACCGTCGACGGGGTCCAGGACCTCCAGGTCACCGTCACCCCCGACAACGCCAGGCTCGCGGCCGCCGGCCTGGACGGCGCCGCGCTCGCCCAGGGCCTCCAGGCCGGCGGCGCGACCGTACCCGCCGGTTCCTTCGACGAGGAGGGCAAGAACCGGACCGTCCGCGTGGGCGCCGGCTACACCTCCCTCGCACAGATCGAGGACCTGCGCCTGAGCCCCGGCCCCGGCAAGCCGCCCGTCCGCCTCGGCGACGTCGCCACCGTCAGGCAGGAGGCCGCCAAGGCGGTCTCGATCACCCGCACCAACGGCAAGCCGAGCCTCGCCCTCGTCCTGACCATGGACAAGGACGGCAGCGCCGTCGCCATCTCGGACGCCGTCAAGGACGAGCTGCCCGCGCTGCGTTCCGCACTCGGCTCCGGCGCCGACCTGACCGTCGTCAGCGACCAGGGCCCGGCCGTCGCGAAGTCCATCTCCAGCCTCACCACCGAGGGCCTGCTCGGCCTGCTCTTCGCCGTGATCGTGATCCTGGTCTTCCTGGCCTCGCTGCGCTCGACGCTGGTCACGGCGGTCTCCATCCCGCTGTCCGTGGTCCTCGCGCTCGTCGTGCTCTGGACCCGCGACCTGTCGCTCAACATGCTGACGCTGGGCGCGCTCACCATCGCCATCGGCCGCGTCGTCGACGACTCGATCGTGGTCCTGGAGAACATCAAGCGCCACCTCGGCTACGGCGAGGAGCGCGAGGCCGCCATCCTCGCCGCGGTCAAGGAGGTCGCCGGCGCGGTGACCTCCTCCACCCTCACCACCGTCGCCGTCTTCCTGCCGATCGGCCTGGTCGGCGGCATGATCGGCGAGCTCTTCGGCTCCTTCTCGCTCACCGTCACCGCCGCCCTGCTGGCCTCGCTGCTCGTCTCGCTGACGGTCGTGCCGGTGCTCTCGTTCTGGTTCCTGCGCGCCCCGAAGGGCGCCGCCGAGGACCCGGCGAAGGCCCGCCGCGAGGCCGAGGAGAAGGAGGAGCGCAGCAAGCTCCAGCGCATCTACGTCCGGGTGCTGGGCTTCGCCACCCGGCGCCGCCTGACCAGCGTCGCGCTCGCGGTCGTCATCCTCGTCGGCACCTTCGGGATGACCCCGCTGCTGAAGACCAACTTCTTCGACCAGGGGGAGCAGGACGTCCTGACGGTCAAGCAGGAGCTGGCCCCGGGCACCTCGCTGGCCGCCTCCGACGAGGCGAGCCGCAAGGTCGAGCAGGCCCTGGCCTCGGTCGAGGGCGTCAAGAGCTACCAGGTCACCGTGGGCTCCTCCGGCTTCCTCGCCGCCTTCGGCGGGGGCACGGGCTCCAACCAGGCCTCGTACCAGGTCACCTTGAAGGACTCCGGCACGGCGGAGGCCGTCAAGAAGCAGATCGAGGGCAAGCTGGACGCCCTCGACGGGATCGGCGAGACCCGGATCGCGGCGGGCGACGGCTTCGGCAACCAGAACCTCAGCGTCGTCGTCAAGGCGGGTGACGGCGAGGTCCTCGCCCAGGCCGCCGAGCAGGTCCGGGCGGAGGTGGCGAAGCTGGACGACGTCACCGACGTGCAGAGCGACCTGTCCCAGTCGGTGCCCCGGATCTCGGTCACCGCCACCCCCAAGGCCGCCGAGGCGGGCCTGAACCAGGCCGCGCTCGGCGCGATCGTCGCCCAGGCCGTACGGGGCAACCCGGCGGGCAAGGCCGTCCTGGACGACACCGAGCGCGACATCGTCATCAAGTCCGCGCAGCCGGCCACCACCCTGGCCGAACTGCAGGCGCTGCCGGTCGGCCCGCTGAGGCTCGGTGACGTCGCCGAGGTCAAGGTGGTGCCCGGCCCCGTCGCGATGACCCGGATCGACGGCGCCCGCGCCGCCACCGTCACCGCGAAGCCGCTGGGCGACAACACCGGCGCGGTCAGCGCCGAGCTCCAGACGAAGCTCAAGGCCCTGGACCTGCCCGAGGGCGCCACCGCCTCCATCGGCGGCGTCTCCGAGGACCAGGACGAGGCCTTCGCCTCGCTGGGCCTGGCCATGTTCGCGGCCCTCGCGATCGTGTTCATGCTGCTGGTCGCGACCTTCCGCTCGCTGGTCCAGCCGCTGATCCTGCTGGTGTCCGTCCCGTTCGCGGCGACCGGCGCGCTCGGCCTGCTGATCGCCACCGGAACCCCGATGGGCGTCCCGGCGATGATCGGCATGCTGATGCTCATCGGCATCGTGGTGACGAACGCGATCGTCCTGATCGACCTGGTCAACCAGTACCGGGCCCAGGGCCTGGGCGTCGTCGAGGCCGTCGTCGAAGGCGGCCGCCACCGGCTCCGCCCCATCCTGATGACGGCCCTGGCGACGATCTTCGCGCTGCTGCCGATGGCGCTCGGTGTCACCGGCGAGGGCGGCTTCATCTCGCAGCCGCTCGCGGTCGTGGTGATCGGGGGCCTGGTCAGCTCGACGCTGCTCACCCTGCTCCTGGTGCCGACCCTCTACACGATGGTCGAGCTGCGCAAGGAGCGCCGCCGGGCCAAGCGCACCGCCAAGCGCGCGTCTCGCCTGACGGTGGTCCCGGACCCGTCGTCCGCGCAGGACGACGAGACCCCGGCCACGGTCTGACCCGGCCCGCGGCAGCCGCGGCGGCGGCCTCCCCCTTCGTACCGGGGAGGTGAAACGAAAGGGGCACCCCCCCGGGGGGTGCCCCTTTCGCCGATCGGTGCCGTGGCTACGGAAGCGCCAGCATCCGCTCCAGGGCCAGCTTCGCGAAGCTCTCGGTCTCCTTGTCGACCTGGATCTGGTTGACGAGGTTGCCCTCGGCCAGGGACTCCAGGGTCCACACCAGGTGGGGCAGGTCGATGCGGTTCATCGTCGAGCAGAAGCAGACCGTCTTGTCGAGGAAGACGACCTCCTTGTCCTCCGCGGCGAATCGGTTCGCCAGGCGGCGGACGAGGTTCAGCTCGGTGCCGATCGCCCACTTGGAGCCGGCCGGAGCCGCCTCCAGCGCCTTGATGATGTACTCCGTCGAGCCGACGTAGTCCGCGGCCGCCACGACCTCGTGCTTGCACTCGGGGTGGACCAGGACGTTCACCCCGGGGATGCGGGCGCGCACGTCGTTGACCGAGTCGACCGAGAACCGGCCGTGCACCGAGCAGTGCCCGCGCCACAGGATCATCTTGGCGTTCCGCAGCTGCTCGGCGGTCAGGCCGCCGTTCGGCTTGTGCGGGTTGTAGAGGACGCAGTCGTCCAGGGACATGCCCATGTCGCGGACGGCGGTGTTGCGGCCCAGGTGCTGGTCCGGGAGGAACAGCACCTTCTCGCCCTGCTCGAACGCCCACTCCAGGGCCTTCTTCGCGTTGGACGAGGTGCAGATCGTGCCGCCGTGCTTGCCGGTGAAGGCCTTGATGTCGGCGGAGGAGTTCATGTACGAGACGGGGACCGTCGCACCGGCTATGCCGGCCTCGGTCAGCACGTCCCAGCACTCCGCGACCTGCTCGGCGGTGGCCATGTCGGCCATCGAGCAGCCCGCGGCCAGGTCCGGCAGGACCACCTTCTGGTCGTCCGAGGTCAGGATGTCCGCGGACTCGGCCATGAAGTGCACGCCGCAGAAGACGATGTACTCGGCCTCCGGCTTGGCGGCCGCGTCCTTGGCCAGCTTGAAGGAGTCACCGGTGACGTCGGCGAACTCGATGACCTCGTCACGCTGGTAGTGGTGGCCGAGGATGAAGACCTTGTCCCCGAGCTTCTCCTTGGCCGCGCGGGCGCGCGCCACGAGGTCCGGGTCCGACGGCGAGGGCAGGTCGCCGGGGCATTCCACCCCGCGCTCGCTCTTGGGGTCGGCTTCGCGGCCGAGCAGCAGCAGGGCAAGGGGCGTCGGCTGGACGTCCAAAGGCTGGGCGGTGGTCACGACACGCACCCTTTCTGTTCTGCGACGAGGTACTGACAAGGGACTTCTTGAGGCGCCGGTTCGACTTCTCGTCTACTTGACGCTATCTATCATAACCGCTTCACGTCAGTTTGACGATGCCGATAGTGTCAATGTGACGCATCACCCCGTCGATCCGCGGGCCCGCCCGACCCGTGGTGTGCGAGCATGAATATCTGAAACAAGCGTCGGGTCCCGGAATGAATCCGCGGTCCCGCTCGTTGCCACCGACGGCAAGAGTCCGACGTTTCCCTGCCTCCGGCGGGGAGCCGCCCACTTCGGGAGTGAATGCAGATGTCCGTACAGGACGACAAGACCACTGTGAGCGACGGCATCCTCCTGTCCGACGCCGCCGCCGAGAAGGTCAGGACCCTGCTGGAGCAGGAAGGCCGCGATGACCTGGCGCTGCGCGTCGCCGTCCAGCCCGGCGGCTGCTCCGGCCTGCGCTACCAGCTCTTCTTCGACGAGCGCTCCCTCGACGGCGACGTCGTGAAGGACTTCGACGGCGTCAAGGTCGTCACCGACCGGATGAGCTCCCCGTACCTGCACGGTGCCTCCATCGACTTCGTCGACACCATCGAGAAGCAGGGCTTCACGATCGACAACCCGAACGCCACGGGCTCCTGCGCCTGCGGCGACTCGTTCAGCTAAGCCTGGACCGGTACCGACGACGAAGGCCCGTCTGCGGTCGCACACGCGACCGCAGACGGGC
>NZ_JBEZLA010000069.1:0-35947 GCF_040651925.1 Streptomyces sp. NPDC048349
CCCGTACTGGACGTACTTGGGCTTTCGGCCGGTGCGGCGAGAGTGCGTGCCGGGCACCGCGACGCCGCGGACCTCCGTCAGACACCCCCTAGGCGCTGTGCCCGTGCAGGACCAGCGCCCAGGCGAGCAGGCCCAGCGCGGCCGTGGACAGCACCGTCCGCCACACGTTGGCCCGCACCCACGGCTGCTCGAAGGCCCGGCGGACGGCGGACGGGTCGGCGATCCGGTCGACCGGGCCGGCCTGCTCCAGGGCGTTGTTCAGCGGGATGTTCACCCTGGCCGTGATGCCCATCGCCAGGACGCAGCAGAGAAACGCGCCGATCACCGGGGCCAGCACGTCGCGGCCACCGGTAGGCAGACACAGGCCGAGCGCCAGCCCGGTGAAGAGGAGGGAGCCGACGTAGCCGAGGAGGAACCAGCCGTTCAGGATGGCCACGTTGATGCGCTGCATCACCTCGACGACCGTCCGGTCGTCGGCGCGCCGCAGGCCCGGCATCACGGCCACCGAGAAGCCGTAGAACAGGCCGCTGACGAGGCCCGTCGTGATCGTCGCGGCGATCAGGGACGCGAACCGTGCCGTTTCCACTCCGGTCTCCCCCACAGTCGTCGAAGCAGTGCTCCACGCCTGCTGCGACGCACTCGTCGAGCAGTCGTCGAACGGTCAAGTCCCGCCGATCATAGGGGCATCCCCGGCCGTAGGCTGGGCGCGGCGTGCAGGCCGTGCAGGCCACGTGCGAAGGGGAGTTGCCGACCATGCCAACCATGCTGACCGCGCTCGACGGGGTGTACGGGGACCGGCCGGACGCCGTGACCGTCGCAGGCCGCTGCGCCTCCTACGAGGACCTGCTCGGCGCCGCCCGCGCGGTCGCGGCCGACGTGGCCGGAGCCCCCGCGTTCGCGGTGACCGCGACGGCCTCGCTGGAGACCGTCGCCGCCGCGGTCGGAGCGCTCCTGGCCGGGGTACCGCTCGTCCCGCTGCCGCCCGACGCCGGGCCCGCCGAGCGCGAGCACATCCTGCGCGACTCCGGGGCGGCCCTGGTCGACGTGGACTTCGCCCGGCGCGCTTCCGGCTGGTCGGCGCCGGCGCCGGCGCCCGAGGACCCCGCGCTGATCCTCTACACGTCCGGGACGACCGGCGCGCCCAAGGGCGTCGTGCTCAGCGGCGCGGCCCTGGCCGCCGACCTGGACGCACTGGCCGGCGCCTGGCAGTGGAGCGCCGAGGACACCCTGGTGCACGGGCTGCCGCTGTTCCACGTGCACGGTCTGGTCCTCGGCGTGCTGGGCGCCCTGCGCACCGGCAGCCGCCTCGTCCACACCGGGCGGCCCACGCCCGAGGCCTACGCGGAGGCGGGCGGCAGCCTGTACTTCGGGGTGCCGACGGTGTGGTCCCGCATCGCCGCGGCGCCGCAGGCCGCGGCCGCGCTGTCCGGGGCCCGGCTGCTGGTCTCGGGCAGCGCGGCCCTGCCCTCGCCCGTCTTCCGGGACCTGGAGCGGCTGACCGGGCTGCGGCCGGTCGAGCGCTACGGCATGACCGAGACCCTGATCACCCTCAGCGGCCGGGCGGGCGGCGAGGTCCGCCCGGGGACGGTCGGCACCCCGCTGCCCGGGATCCGGACCCGGATCGCGGCCGAGCCGGGTGCCGAGATCGGGGAACTCCAGCTCACGGGGCCGACCTTGTTCGCCGGCTACCTGGGGCGCCCGGAGGCCACCGCCGCCGCGTACACCGAGGACGGCTGGTTCCGTACGGGTGACATCGCGGCCGTGGACGAGACGGACGGCGTGCACCGGATCGTGGGCCGGGCCTCCATCGACCTGATCAAGTCCGGCGGGTACCGGATCGGCGCGGGCGAGATCGAGAACGCCCTGCTGGACCACCCCAAGGTGAGCGAGGCGGCCGTGGTCGGCGTCCCGGATCCGGACCTCGGCCAGCGCATCGTCGCCTTCGTCGTCGCCGAGGGGGTCACCGGCGCGGAGCTCACCGAGTTCGTGGCCGCGCACCTGTCCGTGCACAAGCGCCCGCGGGAGGTGCGGTTCGTCGCGGCCCTTCCGCGCAACGCCATGGGCAAGCCGCAGAAGAAGCTGCTGCTGACGGGGGAGTCGGATCCGCAGGCGGGCTGAGGCGACCCGGAACAGGCCCGGGGAGGGTCTGCGGAGGGCCTGAGGATCGGAAGTCCGGTGCCGTGGCTCGCCCTTCGCTCAAGGCCCGGCCCAGGAGGGGTAGGGGGCGCCCGGAAGGGGAGTACGGGCGGGCAGCTACCGGACGCGAGCGACTCAAGACCCTCCGAGTCGCTCCGAGCAGTTGGAAGAAACCCCAGGTCAGAGGGGTTTGACGGGGCATACAGCGACTGAAGCGACCCAAGGGTCGGGTATATGAAGACATTCGTGCGCGTGCGTGTGCGCGTGTGTGTGCGTCATATATACGGACCTTGAGTCGCTTCGGTCGCTGTTCTTGTTTGCGTACGCCTGTGACCTGGTGTTCTGTGGGCAAGCCGCCCAGCGACCGGAGGAGACCCGGTCGCTGGGCGGTGGGTCGGCCGGTCGCTGGCCCACCCGCAGGAGGCGTACATCTGTTCTGGCTCATATGCCCCTCGCCTCCCGGGGGTTTCGCTAATCTGATTTTGGGCGTTGAGTCGCTTCAGTCGCTGATGGGGGATGTGAATGGCAGCTGAGCTGCGGGATTCGCGCAGCGACCCAGGGCAGTGCACGAGAACTGCCCCGGTCGCCGCGCTCCCGGTGACGACTGCCATGTGGTGTGCCCGGCAGGGGTGGCCGGTTCACCCCCTCGCCGCGGGCCGCAAGACGCCCGTGGGCAACTGCGACGCGTGCCGCGCGCCGGGACACGACCGCCGGTCGTGCGCCTGCCTGCGGGCGGGCCGCTGGTGCCACGGTTTCCACGCGGCCACCCTCGACGCGGACCGGATCGGGCAGTGGTGGGGCCCCCGGCCGGACCTCGGCGTCGGCGTGGCCGCCGGCCCCGCGGACCTCGTGGTCATCGACGTCGACGCGCACGAGCGGGAACTGCCTGGCCGCGACCGGCTGCTGCCCGGCATCGGGATCTCCGCCGGGATCGACCTGACGGGACTGGCCAACGGCTTCCACACGCTGGGCGTACTGGCCGCTCTGCGCGGCGTCGGCAGTCCTGCGGACGACGCCTCGACGCTGCGCGTGCGCACGCCGTCGGGCGGGCTGCACGTCTGGTACCGGGGCGGCGGGCGGCGGTGGCAGTGCTCCACCGGTTCGGGCTCCGGCCGCGCCCTCGCCTGGCAGGTGGACGTACGCGCGCACGGCGGCTACATCGTGGCTCCGGGGACCGTGACCCGCGCGGGCGTCTACCGTGCCGTGGGAGCCGTACGCGAGCCCGCGCCGCTGCCGGACTGGCTCGCCCGCGAGCTGCAGCGCACCGGGCACCTGGCTCCCGAGGCCACCGCTGCGGCCGCGCCCGCCGGGCCGCGGCCCGTGCCGCCCCGCGCCCGGCAGGCCGTCCTGGCGGCCGGCGGCGGCGGGGGCGTGGCACAACGGGTCCTGGCGGGCGTGCTCGCCGAGGTCGCCGCGTGCGCGGCCGTACCCGAAGGGGCGGCGTTCTCCGAGAAGCTGAACCGCGCCGCCTACACGGCCGGCGGGCTGGTCGCCTCCGGGCACCTCACCGAGGCCGACGCAGCGCGGGCCCTGCGGGAAGCGGCCGACCGGGCCCGCCCCGGGCAGGACGGCCGCTGCGGGGCCATCATCCGTGGCGGGCTGCGTGCGGGGCTGGCGCGCCCGCTGTCCCCCGGAGGCCGGGTATGAGCCCCGACCAGGAGAGCGTGCTCTCCGAGTTCGACGTCCAGGCGGTCGCGGCGCAGATCCTCGCGCAGCCCGTCTCCGTACCCGTACCCGTGCCAGCGCCCCGGGAGCCGGCAGAGTCCGGACTGACCGGTCAGCCGGGTGCTGTGGCTGCGGTGCCGGATGCCGTGGCGGGTGTGGCGTCCGGAGTGGTGCCGGGTGTGGAGGCCGGTGCGCAGGCCGGTGCTGCGCTCTCCGGTGGCGAGGCGACGGCCGACGGGCTGCTGCCCGACACGCTCACCGACCGGGGCAACGCCAAACTGTTCGTCAAGCTCTACTCCAACGACTACCGGCACGTCCCCGGCATCGGCTGGTTCCGCTGGGACTGCACCCGCTGGCAGATCGACGAGGACGACACCGCGGTGTGGGCCGCGGGGGACCTGGCGGAGTCCATCGCGACCACCGACCCCCGCGGCGTCTACACCCCGGCCGCGCTCCAGCAGCACCGCCGCCGCGCGCTCAGCACCAGCGGGATGAACGCCATGCTCGCGCAGGCGAAGTCCGCGCCGGGCATGGTGCTCAACGCGGCCCGGCTGGACGCCGACCCGTACGCGCTGTGCACGCCCGCCGGGGTCGTGGACCTGCGGACCGGTCACATCCGCCCCTCCGACCCCGCGCACGACTTCCACTCCCGCTCCACCTCGGCGGCGCCGCAGCCGATGCCCACCCCGCGCTGGAACCGCTTCCTGACCGACACCTTCGGCCAGGGGCCGGAGGGCGCGCAGATGATCGACTTCCTGCAGCTGCTGCTCGGCTACTCCGTCACCGGGGACGTCGGCGCCCAGGTCATGCCGTTCCTGTTCGGGTCCGGGAAGAACGGCAAGTCCGTCCTGCTGGACGTGCTCATGAAGCTGCTCGGCGACTACGCGGACGCGGCGCCGCCCGGGTTCCTGATGGCCCGGCCGTACGAGGGGCATCCGACCGACCTCGCCGAGTTGCACGGCCGGCGGGTGATCGTGTGCAGCGAGGTCAAGCCGGGCGACCGCTTCGACGAGGCCCGGGTCAAGCTGCTCACCGGCGGCGACCGCATCAAGGCCCGCCGGATGCGGCAGGACTTCTTCAGCTTCGAGCCGACGCACAAGCTGTGGCTGCTGGGCAACCACCGCCCCGAAGTGGGCACGGGCGGCTTCGCGTTCTGGCGGCGCATGCGGCTGATCCCGTTCGAGCGGGTCGTCTCCGACGACCGCAAGATCGACAACCTGGCGGACGTCCTCGTCACCCAGGAGGGCCCCGGCATCCTCAACTGGCTCATCGAGGGCGCCCGCCGCTACCTGGGCGGCGACAAGGACCTCACGGGCCCCGAGCGGGTGCGCATCGCGACCACCGCGTACGCCGAGACCGAGGACCACACCGGACGCTTCATCGGTGAGGCCTGCCGGCTCGATCCCGATCTGCGGGCGGAGCAGGCCACGCTCTACGCGGCCTACAGGGCCTGGTGTCACAATGAGGGCGCTCCGGCGATCTCGTCCCGGGCCTTCGCGGCGCGCGTCCGCGAGGTGGTGGGACTGGCGTCGCCCAAGGAAATGATCCTGTCCAACCAGCGCAAGTACTACCCGGGCATCGGCCTGCTCGCGGACGAGGAGACAGCATGAGCGCCCTCATCGCAGAGGACGAGATCGTCCACGAAGTGGACCTCGTCTGGCTCGAGGACATCAGCAGGCTCGACTACGTCCGGCAGAGCCTGGACCGGCTGCCGACCCGGCGCGGCAGGCCCGCCTACCACCGCGACGGGCGCATGGTCGGGTACGCGCTGCTGGGGCCGGGTGCCAAGCCCTCCCGCTCTTCCGGCACGTTCCGGCGCCGGGTCTTCTGGCTGCTGCCGCACGACCGGGACACCGACCCGGGCGGTCTGTACGCGACGGGGGCGCCGGCGGAGGCCGTGGACGCCCGGACCCTGGCCCCGGGCAGCAAAGGGCGCAAGACGGAGCGCTCCGAGGGCGGCCCGATGTCGTCGGCCATGCGAGAGCTGATGCCGTAGGCGTCCGGAGAGCAAGTTGATGTTGAAAAAGAACAGGGTAGACGGTATTTTTTTCCTTGCTGGGGCCAACGCCCGGCCGACCGGGGGACATTGCACGTGCGCGCGTGCGTCGTCCGACGCGTCGGCCAGGTGGTGACTCCGGCCGCTCACCCTGCGGCGGCCAGCTCCTCGGACTGTTTCAGGGCCTCTTCGTAGACACGCTCGCCCCGGGTCGCGGAGAGGTCCAACGAGGGGAGGACCGAGGGCTGGGCGATGCTGGGCAGCAGGTGGCGCAGCAGTGCGAAGACCCTGACCACGAGGTCTTCGTAGTCGCTGATCGCCTGCGACATGGACTGGATGCCTGCGTAGGCGCCGACGAACACGTCGGCGGTCTCGCGCGGCTGGACCTGGGGGAGCAGCTCGCCCTGGGCCTGCGCCAGCTCCAGCTTGGCCTGCACGCCGTCGACCCAGTCCTGCCAGGGGCCGCTGCGGTCGAGCTCGTTCGCCCGCAGGTCCATCGCCAGCCGCACGCTGGCCCGGACCATGGGGTTGGTCTGCAGCCGGTAGGTGTGCAGCGCGACCATGTCCACGATCTCCTGGAGCTTGGTCGTGCGGTCGGGGATGACGAGGTCCTGGTGCTGGGCGGTGAGCACCCCCTGCGCCAGCTCGTCCTTCGACTGGAAATGGAAGTAGAGGGCGCCCTTGGTCACACCGGCGGTGGAGAGGATCTCCGAGATCGTCGCCGTCTGGTAACCACGCTCCTCGAACACCTTCGCCGCCGCCAACAGGATGGCTCGACGCGTGCGGATGGCCCGTTCCTGCTCCGCCATGTTGCCCTCCACTTGGTTGACGAACCCCTGGAAAGGCTCCGTATACAAACCGTCTAGTTCGTATCTTACAGCGGACCAACCCAGAGCCAACCAACACATGACCGACTTGGGCATGTCCTACCGATGAAAGGCCTCTGAGGGACCTTGTGGCGGGGGTCACGGCCATGGAGCGCCAGGCGGCCTGGGACGGCGGGCGGGATGCCCGTTTTGCCGCCTCGAACAGGTGGCCCGCGCAGACGGCGCACCATCACGGAGAGTGAGGTTGCGGCGCGGGAGACCTGCGGGCGTGGCGAGCAACGGGGTGCCCGGTACGGGGCGTGCGTGAGCCGGGCGCCCTCGGCGGGCCTACGCGGCCGCCGGCTCACGGGCAGGCCGGCGCGAGGGCTCCCGGTGGGCCGGGCCGTCCGGCGGGGGCGGAGCAAGCCCCGGGGGTGCGGGGCGGATTAGCAGTCGGAATCCGGGGCAGCCGTCACCAGGGAGCTGAAGGACAGCCCTCCGCCCTGGTGGCCGGTGACCCGCACTCTCTCGTCGCCCCCGGGCGTGGCGGGGCCCAGCCGGTGGGCCTCGATGAAGCAGGGCTCGTCCAGCTCGGTGTACCGCTTGAACTCGGTGGTGATGCTCAGCGGGAGGAAGGAAGAACGGTTCAGCGCCGCGGCCGCGCCCTGCCGGGCGGCCTCGAGCAGCAGCATGCCCGGGACGTGGTCGACCGGGTGGTCGAACAGCACGGGGTGGCGGGAGTTGAGCCTCAGCTGCCAGCGGTTGCTGTGGCCGATGGGCGAGAGCACCACGTCGGCGGGCGAGAGGCGCCCCACGCTCTGCGGCGCCGTGGGGGCGGTCAGCGGAACCGGGCGGTGATCCGCGGCGAACACGCGCGCGGGTCGGACCCGTTCGTAGACGGCCGGGCTGACGCAGGTGTAGGAGGTCCGCCCCGTCGCCACCACCCGTCCCTCGCGGCGGATGACGGACTCGTACGTCATCCCCGACAGGCAGCCTCCGCGTCGCTTCGTGTCGAAGCACGTGATCTCTATGTCGAGGGAGGCCGGGGCCTGGCGGACCTTGAGGTGCTCCGGGTGGATGGTGAGCGCGATCTCCCGGATCAGGAACTGGTGACCGAAGGGAACGCCGAACTCGGCGTGTGCGAGCAGGACCCCGGCCTGGCGGATCGTCTCGGCGACCATGAGCGGGTCGTGGTACTCCCCGTCGATGGGGGTGAAGAAGCTGTGGCTGCGCGGCCACTGCGCCTCCACCCTGAAACGGGTGTCGTCCTCGCGCTGCCAGTCGGTGAGCATCACCTCGGCGACGGCGGCCCGGTGCACCAGCTCCTTGGGCACCGTGGTCGTCAGGGTGGGATAACGCAGAGCGGCCAGATCGGGCCGTGGCTCCGCCGTGAATGCCGCCTGGTAGGCGGCGATCGCCGGGCGTTCGACGTGGAACGTGCTCGCAGACATTGCTCCCCCTGGGCTCCGCTGGCGAGATGGGCGTGTATGCCCTCGGCTCGGAAAGATACATACCAACCGGTTTAATTTCTAGCGGTACCCAAGCCTCCGCCGATACGGCGAAGCGGAAGCGACTGCTCCCAGTTAGCGATTTCCCCTGGTCAGGGCTCTCTGAGCCCTTCCGACCACTCTAACCACAGTCTCAGGGTCCCGTCCTGTCCCGCGTGTGTCGAGAGGGGCGCGAGTCGTTCTCTAGTGCGTGTGTCGAGGGTGGCCGTGGATCGGCCCGTCCCCCGGCCCGTCCGGATGGTCGATGAAATCCAGATCAAAAACCGCATAAGCGGTTTGTTAGAGTTCGGTGTACGGAGCAGCGGCCGCCTCGCGGGGGAGTGGTCTGGTGAGACCGTGGGGGTGGTGCCGGGGGTGCCATCGCGATCGGCTCCCCCGCCCGGCTCCGTGCCAGCCCCCCGGCCCGCCTGCCTTCCGCAGGCGTGGCAACCCCTCGCAGTGACGGAGCAGTTGATGGTCAAACAGGAACGCGCGATGCGCACGCGCGACACCCTGATCCGGTCCGCGGCCGAGATCTTCGACCGGGACGGGTTCGCGGTGGCGTCGCTCACCGCGATCAGCACGCTCGCCGGGGTGAGCAACGGGGCGCTGCACCACCACTTCATCAGCAAGGCCGCGCTGACCGACGCCGTCGAGGAGGCGGCGCTGGCCCGCCTGCTGTCCGTCACCGGCGCCGTGCTCCCGCTGGGCGCGAGCCGCATGCAGCTCCTGATCGACGTCACGCACCGGCTCGCCGGCGGGCTGCGCGGGGACGTGGTGCTGCGGGCGGGCTTCGAGCTGAGCGGTGAGGCGTCCCGTCCGCCCCATGCCGATCTGCGCGAATGGTGGCGGCGCTGGGTCGAGGAGACGCTCAAACAGGCCGATGCCGAGGGCGAGTTGCGCCAGGACGTGACGGCCTCGGACGTGGTCAGCGCCGTGGTGGCCGCCACCGTGGGCTTCGAGGTGCTCGGGGTCCGCGAGGTGGAGTGGCTCTCGGCCTCCACGGTCGCCCGGTTCTGGCGGCTGCTCTTGCCGACGGTCGTGCCGTCGGCCCTCCTCCAGGACCTCGACGTCGAGGGGACCTGCCCGCTGTAGGGGCGGACGAGCCCCGGTCTTCCCGTCTGCGAGGACGGAAGGCCGGGGCTTCTGCATGCGTGGAGACCCAGTGGTCTGTTTTGACCCGCCCTGGGTTCGTTCTGGAGGGGACTCAGAGTGACCTTCTGGTGACCAGTTCGCCGAGGAGGCGGGAATAGATGCAGGTCAGAGCCGCATATGAGGGGTCGTTAGAGGGGCTAAGAAATAAAAACAGCGCGGTCGGTTTCGTATTGACAAACCGCCAGTCCTGTTTTTTACTGAGTCAGGCTTATCCACGGACAGGGGAGTACGACGTGGACATCGAAGTACTGGGCACACTGGCGGTGCGGGAACAAGGAGTCTCCGTAACGCCGACCGCCCCCAAGCCGCGACAGGTGCTGGCACTGCTGGCCCTGCACGCAGACCAGGTCGTCCCGGTGTCGGCCCTCATCGAGGAGCTGTGGGCGGGGACGCCCCCGCGCAGCGCCCGCACGACGCTGCAGACCTACGTGCTGCAGCTGCGGACCCTCATCGCGACGGCGCTGGAGCAGGGGGGCGAGGGCGGTGAGGGCGGGGACGGCCGGCGCACGGCCAAGGACGTGCTCGTGACGCTGCCCGGCGGCTACCTGCTCAACAGCGGCGGCGGTACCAGCGACGTCCGCGAGTTCGACCGGCTCGCCGGGATGGGCTACCGGGCCATGGACGCCGGCGACTTCCCGGGCGCGGCCCGCCTGCTGCGCGAAGCGCTGGCCCTGTGGTCGGGCCCCGCCTTCGCCGACGTGCAGGGCGGCATCCAGCTCGACATGGAGACCCGTCGGCTGGAGGAGACCCGGCTGTGCGCCCTCGACCAGCGCATCGAGGCCGACCTGCGGATCGGACGCCACCGGGAGCTGCTCGCCGAACTGACGGTACTGGCCAGCCGGTACCGCACGCACGAGAACCTGCACGGCCAGTTCATGCTGGCCCTGCACCGGTCGGGCCGCCGGGGCGAGGCGCTCGACGTGTACCAGCGGCTGCGCGGGGTCCTCGTGCGCGAGCTCGGGCTCGAGCCGTCGGCGGCCCTGCGCAGGCTGCAGCGCTCGATCCTCATGGCAGGCCCCGAAAGCCCCGCGGGGGTGGCGGAGACCGGCAACGAGCGACTCGTACGCGTGGGCTGAGATGCCCGCACACCCCATCCGGCACGCCGCGGACGGCCCGGAGGTGCGGCCGCGCGACCGGACAGCCACAGGTCGGGGCCGAGGAGGAACCGCGGTGCAGGAGAGGTCGGAGCGGACCCGCAGGAAGCTGGTGCACGCGGGGGCCGAGATGTTCCACCGCAACGGTTACGCGAACGCCACCCTCGGGGGGATCGCCGCGTTCGCGGGAGTGACCAAGGGAGCGCTGTACTTCCACTTCGCCTCCAAGGACGAACTGGCGGAGGCGGTCCAGCAGCGGGGCTGCGCCCTGCTGGACGAGTCGGTGCGCGAGCGGCTCGAAGCCGGGCTCTCGCCGCTGCAGACGCTGGTCGACACCACGCACTGGATGGCCCGCACCCTGCGGGAGGAGCCGGCGATCCCGGCGAGCTTCCGCCTCACCAAGGAGTGCGCGGGCCTGCCCCAGGCAGTCGCCGACTTCCACCAGATCTGGCTCGCGGCGGTCTGCGGGCTGCTGCGCCAGGCGCGCGACGCGGGCGAGCTGCGCGCCGAGGGCCGCTGGGAGAGCGTCGAATCGCTGGTCGCCGCGGCCGCCTGCGGGATCGAGGCGATGGCCGGCACCCCGATGCCCTACGCCGAGCTGCAGCGCCGGGTCTCCGGACTGTGGTCGCTGCTGCTGCCGATGCTGGTGCCCGAGGGGGCGGTGAAGCAGTTCCGCTCCGAAGTGCCGATGCCCGATCTCCCGGCCCGCGCCGTGGCCGGCGCGCCGGACCACCGATACCGGACCGTGTGCCACTGAAGGCTTGGAGGAGCAATCGATGACGAACGACCATCCTGCTGACGTGCTGAGCGATCTCGTCGGAGTGCTCGGCGACGTCCTGCGGATCAAAGCGGAGAAGATCGACCCCGAGCAGACCTTCCGGACCCTGGGGCTCGACTCCCTGCTGGTCGTGGAGTTCGTGGCCGTCGTCAACAGCCGGTACGGACTGCGGGTGCGGGCGACCGACCTGTACGACTACCCGACCCCGGCGTCCTTCGCACGGGAGGTCAAGCGGGCGATGAAGAGCGGGGAGGCCCGACCGGCCGCGACCGCCTTCAGCGTTGCGGGCTCCGTACCCGGCACCGACCCCGCGGCCGCCGTGCCCGCCGTGCCCGCCGTGCCCGTCGCTCCGGTTGCTTCGGTTGCCCCGGTTGCTCCGGTCGTTCAGGTCGCGCCGCCGGCTCCGGTCGCTTCGCCTGATCCCGCCGCTTCCGCCGTTCCCGCCGTGGACCCGGCCCCCGTACCGCCACCCGCGCCGGCGCCCGGTGCGCAGCAGATCGCCGAAGTGCTGCGCGAGCAGCTCGCGGCGATCCTGTGCTGCGACGCCTGGGACATCGACACCACCGCCCCGTTCAACGTGCTGGGCGTCGATTCCGTCGTGGGCGCCGAGTTCATCGCCACCGTCAACCGCACCTTCGGCATGAAGGAGCGGTCCGTCCTGCTCTACGAACACCCCAACCTCGCGGCCATGGCCGCCTACATCGCCGTGCGCACCGGAGCCTCCGGGCACGAGGCCGCCCCCGCCCGGGCGCCCGAGCTCGCCTTCCGACCGGAGGCCCGGGGCGACCTCGACGTCCTGCTGGACGCGGTCCGTGAGGACCGGCTCAGCGTGGACGAGGCGCTCGTGCTGCTCGCTCGCCGCGGCTGAAGCCGTCCCTCTCCAGAAGGAGCGCGTCCAGATGGACGAGAAGGAAGTCCTGACCCGGTTCAAGAACGGTCATCTGGACCGGGCCCAGGCGGCCGCGCTGCTGACCGGCGCCGGCTCGGGCACCCGAACCCGCACCGATGCCGGCAGCGGCACCGGCGCCGGCCTCGCTGCAAGTGCCGGTATCGCCACCGGCACCGGCCCCGGCATCGGCATCGGCATCGGCGGCAGCGTTCCGGTCCCCGTGACCTTCCCGCGGCCGGACACCGCGCGGGAGCGGGGCGGGGAGGGAGCGGCGTCCACCGAGCGGATCGCCGTGGTCGGGATGGCCGGCCGCTACCCGGGCGCGCCCGACCTCGCCTCGTTCTGGCGGCAGGCGCGCGAGGGGCACGGCAGCGCAGGCGCGCCGCCCTCCGGGCGGCCCGGTGACGAGCCGGGCCACTACCTGGAGCGCGTCCAGGACTTCGACGCGGAGTTCTTCGGGATCGACGCGGCCGAGGCGGCCCTGATCGACCCTCAGGAGCGGCTGTTCCTGGAGACCGCGTGGGAGGCCCTCGAGGACGCCGGATGCACCGGCGGCCGCCTTGACGCCCTGGCCGCCGCCGACGGGACCCCGCGCAGCGTCGGGGTGTTCACCTGCGCCGGGACCGCGGACTACGCGCTGCTCGCGGCCCGGACCTGGACGCGCGAGCGGCCCGTGCGGCTGCCCCGCGGCGGCCACTGGAGCCTGCCCAACCGGTTCTCCGCCCTGGCCGGGCTCACCGGCCCCAGCCAGTGCGTCGACTCCGCGGAGTCCTCGGTGCTCGTCGCCCTGCACCTGGCGGCGGCCGCCCTGCGCGCCGGAGAGTGCGCCGCGGCGCTCGTGGGCGGCGTCCGGCTGCTGCTGCACCCCTCCAGCCGCCGTCCCGGCGCGGGCGAGGGCGTCGGCGCGCTGCTGCTCAAGCCCCTGGCGCGCGCCCTGGCCGACGGGGACACCGTGCACTGCGTGATCCGCGGCAGCGCCGTCGGCCACACCGCGGCCGGCCGTTCGGCCGCCGGACCCGGCCGGCGGTCCCGGCCCGTCGGCGCCGGCCACGGCGACGTCGACGTCGACGGCGAGCGGGTGCTGCGCGCGGCGCTCCGGGCGGCCGCGGTGGACGCCTCCACCGTCGCCGTCCACGAGGACACCGACTCCGTACGGGCGTTCGTGGGCGAGGCCGGGGCCGTGACCGGGGCGGCCGCGCTGACCCGGGCCGTGCTCCAGCTGAGCCACCGGGTGCTGGTGCCCGGTCCGGGCCGGGCCGAGGCGCAGGCCTGGGAGGGCGGGCAGGCGGCGCCCCGCCGGGCGGCCGTCGGGGCGCACGGGGCCGGCGGCTCGGCCGCGCACGTGATCCTGGAGGAGTACCTCCCCGCCGCGGAGGACGGCCGGTCCGCCGAAGCCGCGGGGGACACCGGGGCCGCCGAGCTGTTCGTGCTGTCCGCGCCGACCCCCGCCCATCTCGCCGCCACCGCACGCCGGTTCGCCGACCTGCTGGGCGGCGCGGGTCCCGTGCCGTCCCTGGGCGTGCTGGCCCGCGCCCTGCGCACCGGCCGCGCCGCGATGGACTGCCGGTTCGCGGCCGTCGTCGCCGACACCGGCGAGCTCGCGGCGGCCCTGGAGCGGTTCGCGGCGGACGGCGGCCCGTACGCCGACCTGCGCGACGGCGGCGCCGACCCGCTGGACATGGGCGCCGTGCCCCAGACGGCCGATTACCTCGCCGCGCTGTGGCGCGCCGGGCACCTGCACCAGGTCAAGAGCCTGTGGCTGGCCGGACTGGACGTCGACTGGGCCGCGCTGGAGCGGGCCCACGGGGCGGGCGCCGTGGCCGTGCCGCTGCCCGCCTCCGCGTTCCTGCGCACCCCGTCGTGGCTGGGCGGCGAGGAGGAACGGGCATGACCATGCTGACTTCCGGGTCTGCCGGCTCCGCCGGGCCCCCGGGGCCGGACGAGAACAGACCCGGTCCCGTCAACCTGTGGTTCTGTCCCAACGAGGACCTCGCCCCCGGGATCGCCGCCACCCTGGCCTCGTACTGGCTGGACGAGCACGAGCAGGAGATCGCCGGGAGGTTCCTCTTCGAACGCGACCGCCGCCAGTACCTCGTCGCGCACGCCCTGGTGCGCCGGGTCCTGGCCCTGGAGACCGGCATCCCCGAGGCCGAGGCGATCATCTGGCGCTCCTCGCGCGGGCGCCCGTTCCTCCAGCTGCCCGCCGGAGGACTGCCGCGCGGCGCGGACACGCTGGACTTCAACCTGTCGCACGCCCACGCGTACAACCTGGTGGGCGTCTCCCGCGAGCACCGCATCGGCGTGGACGTCGAACGGCTGGACCGGGGCGAGCGCGGTCTGGAGAACATCATCGCGACGTTCTCCGCCCAGGAGCAGGACTGGATCGCCCGCGCCGCCCCGGGGCGGCCGCGCGACCGGCGCGCCCTGCGCCTGTGGACGCTGAAGGAGGCGTACTCCAAGGCCCGCGGCCTCGGACTCGCCCTGTCCTTCGACTCCTTCGCCTTCACACTGGCCGAGGACCAGGGCGTGCTGTCCTTCCGGCCGCCCGCCGACGACTCGGCCGGCCGCTGGCGGTTCCTCGAGGTCGAGCCGGTGCCGGAGGTGCTGGCGGCGGTGGCGGTGGAGGTCGACGCCGCCCGCCCGCCGGCGGTCCACCTGCACCACGGATTTCCCTGGGGGCGCGCCGCACCGCGCCGCCTGGTGCTGCCGGAACTCGCCGGCGTGTGATCCCGGTGCGCGAAATCGGTCTTCCTGTTTTCGAATTTCCTCCGGTCCGGCGGATATCGGCTGCCGCTGGAATTTCGCTGGAGAATATCTCGAGCCGGAACCCGGACCGTGCGGCTGCCGCTCCTCCTGTGTCAGAGGACGGGCGACGATTCCCGAACGCTTTCGGACAGGAGTGTGAAACGGCGTACGAGTTCTTCCTGTTCGCGTCCGATGTCATCGAGACGGGCCCGGAGACGGGCGATTTCCCCGCCCAGGTCCAGCACGGCCGCGCCCAGGCCCTCGGCGGGTGCGGCGGCCGGCGGACCGGCGGAGTCCAGGCCGGGTTCGCGCAGCAGGATGGACTCCATCCGGTCCCGCAGGGCCGGCCCGGGCCCGACGCCGATCTCGCTCAGCAGCCGCTGGCGGGCCCGCTCGTAGACGCCCAGGGCCTCGGACCGGCGGCCGCACCGGTACAGGGCGAGCATCAGCAGGTCGTAGAAGCGCTCCCGGGTGGGATGGGCCGCCGTGAGCCGCTCCAGCTCCCCGGCGACCTCCTGGTGCCGCGCCCCGCGCAGTTTCGCCTCGTGGTACGTCTCCAGGGCGGTCAGCCGGGCCTCCTCCAGCCGCTCCGCCTCCCGGGCGCAGATCTGGCCCCGTCCGCTGCCTTCCAGCGCGGGCCCGCGCCACAGCTGCAGGGCCCGGTGCAGCAGGTCGGCGGCGTGCGCGGGATCGGCCACGACCGCAGCCCGGCCCTGAGCGCAGAGCCGGTGGAAGCGCTGGGCGTCCGTCCCGGCGGATCCGAGCCGCAGGAGGTAGCCGAGCGGGTGCGTGGTGATCAGGGCCTGCCCGGTACCGCCCGGGCCGGGGCCGCTCCGTCCGGCGGGCGCCAGCAGCCGGCGCAGCCGGGCCACATGGGCCTGGAGCGCGTTGGCCGCGCCCGCGGGCGGGCGCTCCCCCCACAGCTCGTCGATGAGCCGGTCGGCGGAGAGCACCTCGCCGGCCCGTACGACCAGGGCGGCGAGCAGGGCGCGCTGTTTGGCTCCGGACGGTGCGATCGAGGTGCCCGACCGCTGGTCGTGCACTTCGACGGGGCCCAGGACGCGGAAGTCCAGGCCGTCGCTCTGACGTGCGTCCCATTCCATCGGTCACTCCTCCCAGCGATCCGTTGGGAATCGCGGAAAGACCTGTACGGACGGTCGTTGAATTACGTTCCGGCAGTCATCCCGCAAGGGAATCTAACAGTTTGACTGAAGTGCGCAAACGTCGAAGTTGGAGGTGCGGTCGACAGACGCTCAAGAAATTGAGGGGTGTTGCCCTGGGTCCCGCTACTGTGCCTCAGTCGAAGGCTTGAAATCGATGGGAACTCGACGACGTGCGGAGGAAACCGTGAAGATTCAGGTTCTGGGTCCGTTGAGTGCCGAAGTCAACGGGGGCTCGATTGTTCCGACGGCCGGCAAGCCGCGCCAGATTCTGGCGCTGCTCGCGCTCTACCCGGGGCGGGTGATGCCCGTACCGACCCTGATGGAGGAGGTGTGGGGCACCGACCTGCCCCAGAGCGCGCTCACCACCCTGCAGACCTACATACTCCAGCTGCGCAGGCGGCTGGGCACGGCCATGGGGCCGGGCGACCCGGGCGGGGCCAAGGAGGTCCTGGCCACGCGGCACGGCGGATACCTGCTCCAGATCGCCCCGGAGAGCGTGGACGTGCACGAGTACGAGCGGCTGGTGGCCGACGGGCAGAGCGCCTTCGAGGAGGGCGACGACGAGCGTACCGCCAGCAAGCTGCGGCAGGCGCTCGCCCTCTGGCAGGGCCCGGCGCTCGTCGACGTGCGCGTGGGACCGATCCTCGAGATCGAGGTCATGCGCCTGGAGGAGAGCAGGCTGGTGACCGTCGAGCGGCGCATCGACGTCGACCTGCGGCTCGGCCGGCACACCGAACTCATCGCCGAGCTCTCCGAGCTGATCGCCCGCCACCCGCAGCACGAGGGCCTGCACTCCCAGGCGATGGTGGCGCTCTACCGCTCCGGCCGTCAGGCGACCGCGCTCGACGTCTACCGCAAGCTGCGGATGCGCCTCATCGAGGACCTCGGGGTGGAACCCTCCCCGCAGCTCCAGCGCCTGCACCAGGCGATGCTGACGGTGGATCCGGCGCTGGACGTGCCGGCCGGCCCGCGCCGCGGGTCCACGTTCGACCTGTACGCGGCCTGAGATGCGGCACGGGAACGCCGGGACCGCGGACGGTGGCCGAAGGCCGCGGTCCGCGGTGGCGTGACCCCGCTGCGGGCAGTGCTCGAGCCCGCCTCGAGCGGGGCTGGTCAGGGTGGGGTGGTTACGGTGGGCGAGGAAGGACGGGGCATGGCACGGGAACAGGACGTGCGGCTGGTGTGCTTCGCGCACGCAGGAGCCGGGACCTCGGCCTTCCACCGCTGGAGCGATCTGCTCGGCCCCGGAGTGACCCCCGAGCCCCAGCTGCTGCCGGGCCGTGACGGGCGGCGCCGCGAGCCGCGGGTGACCACCCGAGAGGCGCTCCTCGAGGACCTGCGCGAGCTGTTCAAGGAGCAGCCGCCCGGCCCGTACGTCCTGTACGGGCACAGCCTCGGCGGGCTGATCGCCTACACGCTCACCCGCGCGCTGGACGACGCGGGACTGCCGCTGCCCGAGCTGCTGGTGATAGGCGCCGTGCCGCCGCCCGACGTGTTCGCGGGGGCCGCCTTCGCCGCGGACGCCCCCGACGACGAACTGATGCGCATCCTCGAAAGCTTCGACGGCGTGCCCGCCGGCATCGACCCCGGCGTGTGGCACCGCTTCGTCTTCCCCGTGCTCCGCGACGACCTGCGGCTGGCCGCCTCGCTGCGCGCCGCCGCCCTGGACCCGGTCGCCGGCGGCCCGGTGCCCGTCCCGCTGCTGGCCGTCGCCGGCAGCGAGGACCCGGTGGGACCGCCCGACGTGCTGCAGGGCTGGAGCGGCTGGACGACCGCGCGGTTCGAGTCCCGCACCGTGCCCGGCGGACACTTCTTCGTACGCGACGGTGAACTGCCGAGACTGCTCGGGCAGGTCTGCCGGACGGTGGGGCGGTCCGGGCGTTGAAACGCGTGGTCATCACCGGTATCGGGGTGGTCGCCCCGGGCGGTGGCGGCACCAAGGGCTTCTGGTCGATGCTGACCGCCGGGCGCTCCGCCACCCGCGCGGTCACCTCCTTCGACGCGCGGCCCCTGCGTTCGCGCGTCGCCGCCGAAATCGACTTCGACCCCCGGGAGCACGGGCTGAGCGGGGCGCAGGCCGCCGACCTCGCCCGCGTGACGCAGTTCGCGCTGGCCGGGGCCCGCGAGGCGCTCGCCGACAGCGGGGCGGCGCCGACGCTCGACCCGGTGCGCACCGGGGTCGCCCTGGGCAGCGCGCTGGGCTGCGCCGCCGAGCTGAGCCTGGAGTACGCCGTCGCCAGCAACATCGGCGGGCGCTGGCTGGTCGACCACACCCGGGCGGTGCCCCAGCTGTACGACTTCTTCGTCCCCGGCTCGCTGGCCGCCGAAGTGGCCCGGGACGCCGGCGCGCAGGGACCCGTCTCGTTCATCGCGGGCGGCTGCACGGCCGGGCTGGACTCGCTCGGCCACGGCGCCGAGCTGATCCGCGAGGGCAGCGCGGACGTCGTGCTCGCCGGGGCCTCTGAGGCCCCGATCTCCCCGGCCGCGATGGCCTGCTGCGACACCGTCCGCATCACCTCGCGGCGCAATGCGGAGCCCTCGAGCGCCGCGCGGCCCTTCGACCGGACCCGCGACGGGTTCGTGCTCGGCGAGGGCGCGGCCGTCCTGGTCCTGGAGGAGCGGGAGCGGGCCCGGCTGCGCGGCGCCCGGGTCTACGCGGAGCTCTCCGGCTACGCCAGCCGGGCCTCCGCCCAGCACATGACGGGGCTCAGCCCGGAGGGCACGGAGCTGGCCGCGGCCATCGGCGCCGCGCTCGACGAGGCCCGGCTGGACCCGTCCGCCGTCGAGTACGTCAGCGCGCACGGCTCGGGCACCCGGCAGAGCGACCGGCACGAGACCGCCGCCATCAAACGCGCGCTCGGCCGGCACGCCCGCCACGTGCCCGTCAGCGCGATCGCCTCGATGACCGGCTACCCCCTCGGCGCGGTCGGCGCCTTCCAGGCCGCCGCCGGGGCCCTGGCGATCGAGTACGGAACGGTGCCGCCCACCGCCCATCTGCGGGTGCCCGACCCCGAGTGCGACCTCGACTACGTACCCGGAACCGCCCGCCACCAGCACACGAGCGCGGTGCTGGCCCTCGGCAGCGGATTCGGCGGGTTCCAGAGCGCGCTCGTGCTGACCCGGCCGGAGACGGCCTGACCGGCCCGACCGGCCCGACCGGCCCGACCGGCCCGGCCGGCCCGGCCGGTGGGCCGCAGGGGCCTGAACGGACACGACCGGCCGGACCGACCCATGACGGAGGGACACCCCATGGACCACCCCGATCCGTGCCCCGCGACCGCCGCCGCCGAGACCGGGACCGACGTGTGCGTCGTCGGCGCCGGGCCCGCCGGACTGGCCCTGACCCTCATGCTGCTGCGCTCGGGCGTCCGCGTGACGCTGATCGAGCGTTCCACCGCACTGCGCCGGGAGTTCCACGGCGAGGTCCTCCAGCCGGGCGGCCAGCGGATCCTCGACGAGCTCGGCGTCCTGGAGCCGGCGCGGGCGCGCGGTGCGCTCGCCCTGAGCGGCTTCCAGGTGCTGGAGCAGGGCCGGGTGCTGCTCGACATCGACTACGGGCGCCTGCCCGCCCCGTACGACCACCTGCTGGCCCTGCCGCAGCCGCACCTGCTGGCCGGCCTCCTCGACGCCTGCCGCGAACTGCCCGGCTTCACGCACCTGGAGGGCCACCGCGTGTCGGCCCTGCTGGAGGCGCGGCCCGGCAGCCCGTGCACCGGGGTCGTCGCGCGGGGCCCCGACCGCGCGCCCGTCACCGTACGCGCCCTGGCCGTGGTCGGCGCGGACGGCCGCTTCTCCAAGACCCGGGCGCTGGCCGGGATCGGGGCCGGCCGCTCGGAGTCCTTCGCCCACGACGTGGTGTGGTTCTCGCTGCACGCGCCCGGCCGGGCCACCGGGAAGGTCAGGGTGCACCGGGCCGCCGGCAGCGCGGTCCTGGTCCAGGACAGCCACCCCGACCGGCTGCGGATCGGCTGGACCCTGCCGCACGGCGGATGGAGCCGGCCCGGCCGCGGGATCGAGGAGATCCGCGGCGAACTGGCCCGGGCACTGCCGCAGTTCGCGGACCTGCTGCACGAACAGCTCACCTCGCTGAACCAGCTCACCCTGCTCGACGTCTTCGCCTCGCACGCCGAGGAGTGGACCCGGGACGGCCTCGTCCTGATCGGGGACAGCGCGCACACGCACGGCCCGATCGGCGCCCAGGGGATCAACCTCGCCCTCCAGGACGCCGCCGCCCTGCACCCCGTGCTCGTGGAGGCGCTGGGCCGGGGGGCGGTCACCGCGGCGGGCCTGGAACCGTACGCCCGGCGCCGGGCGGCGGCGGCCGCGGCCGTCCACCGGATGCAGCGGATGCAGGCCCGCGCGATGTTCGGGGCGGACGGGACGTTCGCCCGGTTCGCGCTGGCCCGCGCCGCCGGGCTGGTCACGCGCACCCCCATCGGGGGGAAGATCACCCGCAAGGTCGCGTACGGGACCGATCCGGTGGCGGTGCGCACCGACCTGTTCACCGTGGCGGGGGCGCACCGGCCGGGCTGAGCGCGGCGGCCCGGCTCAGCGGAAGCGGGCCTTCGGGTGGTCGGCGACATCGCCGAGCAGCCCGAAGTAGTCGGCGCGCAGCTGCCGGATGCGGGCCTCGGAGAACACGGACGGGTCGTAGGTGAACACGCAGTGCGCGGCGCGCTCGTCGTGCCGCAGCAGCACGGTCAGGGGCCGGGCCGCCGGGGCGGGAGCGGACGTGAACGCCTCGGCGCGCAGCCGGCCGCCCCAGGAGGCCGCGCCCCACCGGGGACCGCCGGCGGCCGGTCCGGCGCCGAACTGCACGTCCCCGAGCTGCTCCACCAGCCGCGGCCGGCGCAACTGCGCGGCGACGGGCTCCAGCGGCACCTGGTGGTGCGCGAAGTCCCATGCGCTGGTGAGCCGCACCTGGTCGACGACCTCGCCGAAGGAGGGCGCGCCGGTCAGATCGGCCCGCAGCACCACCGCGTGGGACAGCGGGCCCAGCATGCGCTGCTCCGCGCCCCGCCCGCGCTCGGGGACCGGACCGCGGACGCTGATGTCCCGCTGGCCCGACCAGCAGGCCAGCAGCAGCTGGAAGGCGGCCAGGCCCACCACCTGCACGCCGGCCCGGTGCCGGCGCGCCGCCTCCGCGATCTTGGCGGCCAACTCCTGCGGCAGCGGGAAGGACAGGGACCGCCCCGGCCCCGGGGTGCGGCCGGGTGCGCCCGGCGCGCTCAGGTCCCAGGGCAGGACGGCCGGTTCCGCGCCGTTGAGCCTGCGCAGCCAGTACTCGGTGCTCTCGTCGGCGCGCCCCTGCGCCGCGCGCTGCTGCTGCCAGGCGGCGAGGTCGGCGTACTGGACGGCCGGACCGTCCGCGGGCACCCCCCGGTAGGCGGCAGCGAGTTCCGCGACGAGCACACCGAGCGCGGCGGCGTCGGCGATCAGCTCGTGCAGGACGAACACGGCCACGTGGTCGCCCGGGCCCTGGCGCAGCAGCCGCAGCCGGGCCAGCGGTTCGCGCGCCGGATCCCACGGACGCTCCCGCTCCGCCGCGACGGCCCCGGGCACCTGCGAGGGCCGGACCTCCGCCAGCGAGACGGGCACGGGCACGTCGTCCGGTGCCGCGACGACCTGGGTGAGCCGGCCCTCGTGGAGGCGGTAGAGGCTGCGCAGGATCTCGTGCCGGCCGGCGACGGCCCGCCAGGCGGCCGCCAGGGCCTGCGCGTCCAGGGCCCCCGTCAGCCGCAGCGCGCCCGTCACCACCGGCGGGCGGGTGCGGTGCGGGAGTGCGGCCCACAGCGCCTCCTGGGCCGGTGAGGCCGCGAAGCGCAGGGGTCCCGGGCCGGTCCGGCGGGGCAGTCGCGGCAGGGCGTCCGGCTGCGGATCGGGTCTGGGTCTGTGCTCGGGGTCGGAGTCCGCGGCCGGCGGGGCCGGGGCCCCGGCTTCGTCCATGAGTACCGTCGTCACCATCGGTTCAACGCCTCCTCGGCGATCAGCGCCGTGGGGCCGCCGCCGTCCGGCCCGGCGGGCCGGGCGCGGCACCCCCGGCGGGGGTCCGGGTAGTGCGAGGTCACGCGAACGGCGGGGCGGGTCGCGGGCACTGCCCGATCCGTCGGGCGCCCGGCCGTCGCACGCGTGGCGGTCGTCGATTCCTATCACCGCCCGACAACCATCCCGACGTGTCCTGTGGCGCGGCTTGAGCACGCTTCGAAGCTCCTTCGAGCTCGGATGGCGACGGTGGTACCCGACCCCTCCGCAGGAGCCGCCCCACCGCCCCGACCGCCCCACCGCCGCTTGCGCCACCGCCGCTTGCCCCACCGCCGCCCGCGCGCCCGCCGCCCGACCGCCCGCCACCCGACCAGTGAGGAAAACCGTGCCGCGATTCACGTATCCCGAACTCCCGCTGGACGCCCTGCTGCGCCGGGCCGCCGTCCGCGACCCCGGCGGCTGCGCCGTCGCCGCGGCCTCGGGCGCGGTCACCTTCGCCGAGCTCGACGACCGGGCCGACCGGTACGCGGCCTACCTGGAGCAGCGCCTCGGCCGCCGGGGCGCCCGCGTCGGCGTCGCCAACGTCCTTGACGCGGACTTCGCCGCCGCCTACTACGGCACCGTCCGCAGCGGCAACACGGTCGTCCTGGTCAACCCGCTGATCAAGGAGGCCGGGCTGGTGCACGTCTGCGCCACGGCCGAGGTGGAGGTGGCCCTGGTCCCGACGGCGACGGCCGAACTGCTCGTCAAGGCGCGCGAGCGGCTGCCCGCACTCGCCGAGATCATCGTGACCGACGCGCCCGACGGGGTGGTGCCCGCGGACACCCTGCCGCTGGCACTCGCCCTGGACCGGGTGGCCGAGGGCCGTCCGTCCGCGCACGGCCCCGGCGCGGCCGGCGGGAGCGGAGCCGCCCCGGCGGACCTGGACGCCGACGCCTGCATCCAGTTCACGACGGGCACCACGGGCCTGCCCCGCGGGGTCCGCCTCAGCCACCGCAACCTGGTGGCCAACGCCGCCCAGACCGCCCACGCGCACGGCCTCGGCAGTGACAGCGTGACCCTGAACCACCTGCCGCTCTACCACGTCATGCACCTCAACTCGGCGGTCTACGCCGGCGCCCGCCAGGTGCTGTGCGCCGACCCGGCGCCCGCGGCCGCGCTCGAGCTGGCCGCCCGCACCGGAGCCACGCACTTCTACGGGCTGCCGGCCCGTCTGCACCAGCTCGCCGCCGCCGTCGGCGCCGGCGGGCAGGACGGCGGCCCGGCCGCCCCGCCCCCCGGGCTGCGCCTGAAGGCCGTCCTGTCCGGCGGCACGGCGCTGGCCCCCGCCGCCACCCGCCGGCTCCAGGACTGGCTCGGCGTCCCCGTCGTCCAGGGCTACGGGATGGCCGAACTGTCCCCGCTCGCCCACAGCCAGGACCCCGAGCGCCCCCTGACCGGCTCGGTCGGCGCCCCCGTGGCCGGCACCCGCTGCCGGATCGTCGACCTCGCCTCCCGCGAGCCGGTCGACGTGTACAGCACGGGGGAGGTCCAGATCCGCGGACCGCAGGTGATGAGCGGATACCTCGGCGACGAGGGCCAGGGGCACCTGGACGCCGAGGGCTGGTTCTCCACCGGCGACGTCGGCTACGTCACCCCGGACGGCGTGCTGTTCCTGGTGGACCGGATCGGCGACGTCTTCAAGTACGACAACGAACTGGTCTCCCCGACCTCCGTCGAGCGGGTCCTCGCCGACGACCCGCGCGTCGCCGACTGCGTGGTCGTGGGCTGGCCCGACCCCGTCCACGGGGCCCTGGTGTGGGCGGGCATCGTGCTGCGCGAGCCGACCGCCCCGGGACTGCTCGACCTCGTCGACTCGATCGTGGTGCGCGCCAACGAGCGCCTCGCGCCCTTCGAGCAGATCCGCCGCGTCGAGGTCGTCGACTCCGTGCCGCGCACGCCCGTCGGCAAGCCGGAGCGCCGCGGCCTGCGCCGCACCCTCCAGGAGCGGGCCGCCGCCGAGGCCGCCGCCTGATCCCCCGAACCGTCCACCGTCTTCATTCCCCACCGATTCCAGGAGAGACCATGACCACCTTCATCAACAAGCTGACCGTGCAGGGCGACGTCAACGAGTTCCTGGCCGCCAAGGAGCCGATCACGGCCTTCATGAGCGCCCAGCCCGGCCACATCGGCAACCGCACCCTGCGCAACCTCGAGGAGCCCGGCGTCTTCGTCGAGGTCGCCCACTGGGACGACCAGGCCGCCCACCAGGCCGCCGTGTCCAGCCAGGAGTTCCGCTCCCTCGTCGCCCCGCTCGCCGCGCTCGCCACGCCCGAGCCGGGCCTCTACGAGGTGGTCGAGGCGGGCGCCCGCCTGCAGGAGGACGGCACCTACGCCTGATCCCGCACCGCCCACCGTTTCCGTCCCCCCGCCACCACCCCGATTCCAGGAGAGACCCTCATGATTACTTTGATCAAGAAGATGACCGTGCTCGGCGACATCAACGAGTTCCTGGCCGCCAAGGACCCGGTCACGGCGCACCTCGCCGCGACGGAAGGCCACGTCGGCAACCGCACCCTGCGCAACCTCGGCGAGCCGGGCGTCTTCGTCGAGATCGCCCACTGGAACGACCACGACCAGTACCAGGCCGCCGTGGGCAGCGAGGAGTTCCGCGCCCTCGCCGCCGTGCTCGCCCCGCTCGTCACCACCGAGGCGGGCCTCTACGAGGTGGTCCCCGTCGGCGCCCGCCTGGACGCGGCCGGTACCTATGCCTGATCAGGCCGAGGCCCGCACGGGGGACCGGACGCGGACCCGGGCCGCCCAGGTCCTGGTCGTCGGCGCCGGTCCGGTCGGGCTGACGGCCGCCCACGAACTGGCCCGCAGGGGTCTGCGGGTGCGGCTCGTCGACGGCGCCGACGGCCCCGCGCGCACCAGCCGCGCGGTGGCCGTGCACCCGCGCACCCTGGAGACCTTCGACCAGATGGGCGTCGTGGAGCCGGTGATCGCGTCCGGGCGGCGCAACCGCGCGTTCACGATGTTCGCGCGCGGACGCAAGCTGGTGCGGCTGGACGCCGACTACTCCTCCATGCCCACCCGCTACCCGTACACCGTCATCATCGAGCAGACCCGCACCGAGGCAGTGCTGCGCGAGGCCGTGGCCCGGCTCGGCGTCCGCGTCGAATGGGGGGTGCGGCTCACGGACCTCACCCAGGACCCCTCCGGGGTGCGGGCCCGTCTCGAACGGGCCGACGGCACGCGGGAGGAGTACGAGGTCCCGTGGCTGGTCGGCTGCGACGGCGGCCACAGCACGGTCCGCAAGCAGCTGGAGCTGCCCCTGCTCGGCGAGTCCAGCGAGACCTGGGAACTGGCCGACGCGCCGGTGACCACCGGCCTCGCACAGGACAGCATCTACTGGGTGCACACCGGCCGGCAGGCCATGATGATGGTGCCGTACAGCCGCGAGGGGCACTGGCGGCTGCTGGACACCGCGCCCGCCGGCGACGCGGAGGGCAGCACCGCGAGCCGCTTCGGCGCCAAGCTCAGCGCGGGGCTCGGACAGAGCGTGCGCGTGGGCGAGCCGCAGTGGACCTCCGTCTTCACCTTCCAGCAGCGCATGGTGCCGCGCATGCACGAGGGCCGCTGCTTCGTGGCCGGTGACGCCGCCCACGTGCACAGCCCCGCCTCCGGCCAGGGCATGAACACCGGTGTGCAGGAGGCGTACAACCTGGCGTGGAAGCTCGCCCAGGTCGTCCAGGGCACGGCCGGGCGCGGCCTGCTCGACACCTACGGCGAGGAGCGCGTACCGGTCGGCAAGGCGCTGCTCGGCAGCACCCGCACGGCCACCTTCCTGGTCCAGTTCAAGAACGTGATGGCCGGGCTGATGCTGCCGGTCGTCTTCGGCGTCGTCCGCAACGTCCCGCCGCTGCGCCGGGCCATCCAGCGCAAAGTGCTCGGCGGCATGTCCGGGCTGCGCCTGGCCTACCCCGAGTCCTCGCTCACCACCCCGGACCCCGGCATCGGGACCCCGGCCGGCAGCCGCGCGTCGGCCGCCGCCGCCCGCTTCCCCGGCGACCCGGGCGCCGACGCCCTGCAGGCGGAACTGCGCGACACCCGCTGGTCGTTGCTGTGTGCCGCGGGCGGCCCCGGTGCGGCTGCCGAGGCGGCGGCCGAAGCCGACGCCGCGTACGGCCCCTGGCTGTCGGTACGGACCGTCGGCGGGAGCCCGGGCGAGGGCCCCGGGGCGCTGCCCGACCCGGACGGGCGGCTGCGCCAGGCGCTGGGCCTGGTGCCCGGCGGCTGGGTGCTCATCCGGCCCGACGGGTACTTCGCTGCCAGCGGCGCCTCGCTGACCGGCCGGATCCTGCGCCGGGCGCTGGCCCCGCTGGGCCCCGAGGCAATGCGGGTGCGCGAGCCCGCCGGCGTCGTCTGAACCGCCCCCCGGCGGTCAGACCGCTCCGGCGAGCGAGGCGGTCAGCCGCGCCGACACCGTGCGCAGCACGGCGGCCTGGTGGTCGCTCAGGTAGAAGTGCCCGCCCGTGAAGACCTCCGAGTGGAAGCCGCCCGACGTGTGCTGCTGCCAGGCCAGCGCCTCCTCGACGGTGACCTTGGGGTCGGCGTCCCCGGTGAACGCCGTCACCGGGCAGCGCACCGCGGCTCCGGGACGGTAGACGTGCGTCTCCACCGCCTTGTAGTCGGCGCGGATCGTCGGCAGCAGCATCGCCCGCATCTCGGGGTCGTCCAGGAGCTCGGAGCCCGCCGCCCGGTGCGACTTGATCTCGGCGACCAGCTCGGCGTCGCTCGCGTCGTGCCAGCGCTCGCTGCGGCTGGTCGAGGGGGCGCGGCGCCCCGAGACGAACAGCTCGACGGGACCGTCCCCCCGTTCCTCGAGGCGCTGGGCGACCTCGAAGCCGAGCACGGCCCCCATGCTGTGCCCGAAGAGGGCGAGCGGCTTGTCCCGGTACGCCGAGAGCTCGTCGGCGATCCGGTCGGCGAGGGTGGCGACGTCCTCGACGAGCGGCTCCGTGCGCCGGTCCTGGCGGCCCGGGTACTGCACGGCCAGCACCTCGACCGAGGGCGAGAGCGCCTGGGCGACGGGGAAGTAGAAGCTGGCGGAGCCGCCCGCGTGCGGCAGGCACAGCAGGCGCACGGCCGCATCGGGGGCGGGACTGAAGACGCGGAACCACTCCGGATCGCCGCTGGGCCCGTTCATCTGCTTCTCCACTCGCCGCTCTTGACCGTTCTTGATCACTCTTGATGACCGGGTTCCAGGGTGCAGGCCGCGGCGGCTGCGCGGAACCCCGGACCGGCCGCCGCGGCCGCCGGCTCGACAGGACCTCGACCCGGTCTCCGGCGCGCCTCCGGCCGTCCGGGAAACCCTGTCGACCAGCGGGGCACCGAACCCGCCGTGATCCGTACGGCCCGGCCCACCCCCGTCCCGGCCGTACGGTTCGCAGCGCCCGGCCGGCGCGCTGCACCATCCGAGGCCGTCGCCCCTCCTGACGAGGACGCGACGGCCTCGGGCCGTTGGGTGCGGCGAGCCCGGCCGGCCGGATCCTCGAGGGGCCCTGGAGAGGTCGAGAGGGATTCAAGCGGCTCTCCGGCGGATCTTGTCAATCTCGGGAGCCAGGGCGAGAGAGGTTGAGCCGATGACGGGTGAGCGAGTGCACCGCAGGACGTACGCGGTGGACGTGGCGGCGCCGGCAGGCGTGGTCTACGGGTTGATCGCGGACACCACCCAGTGGCCGCTGTTCGTGCCGGCGAGCATCCATGTCGAACGGCTCGACTTCGACGGGGTCCGGGACCGGTTCCAGATGTGGGTCACCGCCAACGGCACCGTCAAGTCCTGGCTGTCGCACCGCACGCTGGACGCGCCGGCCCACCGCATCGACTTCCACCAGGAGGTTCCGGCCGGGCCCGCCCTGTCCCTGGGCGGCCGCTGGACGGTCCGGGCGCAGGGCGCCGGACGCTCCCGGCTGACGCTGGACCACGAGTTCACCGTCGACGAGGACCGGCCCGAGGACCTGTCCTGGGTGGAACGGGCGACGGACACCAACAGCCGGGCCGAGCTGGCACGGCTGAAGGAGACCGCCGAGCGCTGGACCTCCCTGGACTCCCTGCTGCTGTCCTTCGAGGAGTCCGTACGCCTCAAGGGGCCGGCCGAACTCGTCTACGACTTCCTGTGCGGCATCGGGGACTGGCCCGGCCAGGTCCCGCACGTCGCACGCGCCGACGTCGCCGAGGACCGGCCCGGCGTGCAGGTGGTCCGCTTGGACACCGTGTCCGCAGCGGGCCCGGAGCAGACCACGGAAGAGGTCCGGATCTGCTTCCCGCACGCGTTGCGGATCGTCCACAAGCAGACGCGGACGCCGCTGCTGATGGAAGCGCACACCGGGGAATGGTCGGTGATCCCCGACGAGACGGGCGTCACGGCCGTCGCCCGGCACAACGTGCTGCTGCGCGAGGAGGCCGTCGAGGCGGTCCTCGGCCGGGGCGCCGGAATCGAGGAGGCCCGCCGCCACGTGCGCGAACTCCTCGGCAACCAGAGCGCCACCGTCCTGGGCCTCGCCAAGCGGCACGCGGAATCCACCATCAGGACCCTCTGAACCGGGAGTTGATCGACGCCACCATGACCATCTCCCTGCACGCCCCGGACACCGCCCCGGCCAGGGCCGCCACCGCCTCCGCCTCCCACGAGGCGGCGGCGCTGCGCCGGGCCGCCCGGCTCGAGGCCCTCCTCGGCGCGCCCCAGGACCCCGCCAACCCGCACGGCATCGCCGCGCTGTGCGCAGCCGACTCCCGCGGGGAGCTCCCGGCCGCCACCGAACGGCTGCTGACCGGGACCGGACTGGCGGCCGAGTTCGTCCCCGTCGAGTTCGGCGGCCGCCTCACCCGCGCCGACCTGCTCGCCAAGGTGCTGCGCCCCGTCTTCCGCCGCGACCTGGCCCTCGGCTTCGGCTTCGGCATCACCTCGCTCTTCGCGAGCGCCGCGGTCTGGGCCGCCGGCACCGCACGCCAGCGCGAGCGGACCGCGGACCTCCTGCTCGCGGGCGGCCGGGCCTCGATCGTCCACCACGAACTGGCCCACGCCAACGCCATCCTGCGCGACGAGCTCGTCGCCGCCCCGGACCCGCGCGGCGGCTACACCCTCGACGGCCGCAAGGACGTGATCATGAACGCGTCGCGCGCGGGCGCGTACGTGGTCTACGCCCGCACCGCGGCCGAACGAGGCCCCCGCAGCCACTCCGTCCTGCTCCTGGACCCCGAGCAGCTGCCCGCCGACGGCATCCGGCACCTGCCGCGCGTGCCCACCCCCGGCATGCGTGGCGGCATCTTCTCCGGCCTGGAGTTCACCGGGTGCCCCGTCCCCGAGGACGCCCTGGTCGGCAGCCCCGGCGAAGGCGTCTCGCTGGCCCTGCGCACCTTCCAGGTCAACCGCTGCCTCATCCCCGGCGTCGCCATCGCGGCCGCCGACACCGTGCTGCGCTCGGCCGTGCGCGCCGCGTCCACCGGACGCAGCACGCCCGTGGCCAAGCGCTGGCACAAGCCGCTGGCCGGGGTCTTCGCCGACCTCCTGGCCTGCGACAGCATGGCCACCGTCGCGCTGCGCTCGCTCAGCCTGCTGCCCGAGCGCGCCCACATCCTGGCAGCGGCCGTCAAGTACGTGGTGCCGGACCTGCTGCGCGAGAGCCTGGAGGAGCTCGCCACCGTCCTGGGGGCGCACGGCTACGAACACGGCAGCCCGCAGTACGGATCCATGGACAAGCTCGTGCGCGACCTGCCGGTCGCGGGCCTCGGCCACGCCGGCACGGCCGCCTGCCACGCCGTCATCGTCCCCCAGCTGCGCAGCCTCGCCACGCGCTCCTGGTTCCTCGCCGAGGAGCCGCCGCCCGAGCTGTTCCGCAGCGGCGCGACCCTGCCCGTGCTCGACTACCGGCTGCTGGGCATCGCCAGCGGCGACGACTTCCTGTCCGCCTCGCTCATCGGCTCGGCCGGGCGCCTCGCCGCGACCCGGGGCGTCGGCGGCCAGATGGCCGTCCTCAGCGACCTCGCCGAGGGCTTCGTGGGCGAACTGCGCGCGCTGCGCACCGAGTGCGCGGCCCTGCCCGCCTCCCGGGCCGCGCTGACGGACCCCGCCGTCGTGATCCTCAGCGACCGGTACGCGATCGTGCAGGCCGCCGCCGCCGTCCTCGGCATCTGGGAAGGGCAGGACGGCGCCGACGCCTTCCTCGCCGACCCGGCGTGGGCGGTCCTGGCGCTGTCGCGGCTCGCCGGGCGGCTGGGCATCGTCGTCCCGGACCTGCCCGAGAGCTGTCTGCGCCAGGTGCTGGACGAACTCGTACGCCGCTACCGCGGGGGCCTCAGCTGCGATCTCGACGGCAGCGAGCTGACCCAGTGAGGGGAAACCGGCAAGAGAGCCAGGAGAACCAGGAGAGCCAGGAGAACCAGAGAGGGAACCCTTCCATGCCCCACCGGATCGCACTGGGCGAGCGGACCATCGCGCCGCCCATCCACGTCTCCGGGCCCGGCGGGCCCTGGAACACGGTGTGCGAGAACCTCGAACGCGACGGCAGCGCCGTCGTGTTCGCCACCTGGGGCGAATGGCTGACCGCGGCCCTGTCGGACTCCGAGCTGCGCCCGCTGCTCGGCCGCGACTGGCAGCGCTACCGGCGCACCGAGAACGCGGCGATGCGCTACTGCTTCGTCGCCTCGCGCATGGTCGTGAAGTACACGGCCGCCGCGGCCTTGAGGACGGAACCCGCCGCGCTCGACCTCGCGTACAAGATCGGTGGAAGGCCGTACATCCGCGGATTCGACCAGATCGACATCAGCCTGAGCCACACCGACGACCTCATCGTGGTCGGTGTCAGCAGGACCGGACGCATCGGCGTCGACACCGAGTCCGCCCAGCGCAAGATCTCCTTCGAGCTGTTCCACGACCACATGTGCACCCCCGCCGAACACGCGGAGCTGACGCGCATGTCCCAGGAGCGCCAGACCTCCGAGCTGCTGCGGCTGTGGACCCTGAAAGAGGCCTACACCAAGGCGCTCGGGCAGGGACTGCGGCTGGGTTTCACCGAGTTCGGCTTCGGCCTGGAGAGCGGTGACCTGCTCGCCCCCGACGGCTCCCCCGCCTCCCGCGGCGAATGGGCCTTCGCGACCTTCCCGGTGCTCGCCGACCGCTACCTGGTGAGCGTGGCCTGCCACGACACCGGGCTGGACGCCGCCCGCGACACCGCGGTCCACACCATGCTCGACGAGGGCTTCATGGGCGCGGTCGAGGAAGGCCTGGCGAGCGCGTGAAGCGGATGAGCAGGCCGTGTCAGCGCCGCGTCAGCGCCGCGTGGCCGCCGCTCGCATACTGCGAGACCTTTCCATGCCCGATGCACGCAGCCGACCGAGGAGGGAGCAGATGGCCGCGCCCGTGACGGTGATCGTCACTCCCGGCCCGCCGCCTTCGCTCGACCTCCACGGACCCCTCACGCACCGGGCCCTGGAGGCGGCGCTCGCGGCGCTGCCGCCGTGCACCCCGACGCTGCACCGGCACACCGAGACCCACCACACGCTCGAGGTGCCCCCGCCGCCGTTCCCCGCGGGCACCCTCGCGGACCTGCTGGCCGCGTCGTGGTCCGAGGACGGTACACCCGGCCCCGGCAGGGCCGGCGCACCGGACCCCGCCGCACCCGGCACGGCCGGGGCGCCCGAGCCCGTCCAGGCCACGGCCCCCGCCGCGCCGCTCCAGCGGGACGTCCTGCTCGACGCGCTGGCCCGGCCCGGCGCCGGGCTGCACGTCGGCCAGGTGTACTGGCGCTGGCACGGACCCCTGGACGTGGCCCGGTTCACCGCGGCCTGGCAGTCGCTCGCGGACCGCGAAGCGGTGCTGCGCGCCGCCGTTGCCCCGCCCGTGCGCGACGCCGGCCCGCAGATCGCCGTGCACCCGCACGCCGCCGTGGAGGTCCTGCGCCACCGGCACGACGCGACCGACTGGGACACCCTGCTGGCCGCCGAGCGCGCCCGCTCCTTCGACCTGCGCCACCCCGGGCCGCTGCGCATCGCCCTGCTGGACGATCCGCCGTCCGGTGAGGGCGCCTCCCGCTCCACCCGGGTCCTGATCACCTATCACCAGGCGCTGCTGGACCGCCGCAGCATCCGCGCCCTGCTCGGCGCCTTCTACCGGGCCTACCTCGCCGACGGGCGCATGCCCGGCGGGGAGCGCCGCCCCGACGTACGCGACCACCTGCACTGGCTGCACGCTCAGGACCTCGGCCCCGCCCGGGCGTTCTGGTCGGGTGCCGCTCCCTCGCCCGGGGCCGCGACCCTGCCGGCCCGGCCCGCCGCCCGCACCACCGGCCGGCTCGGCCACGGCCGGACCCGGCACACCCTCACCGTCACCGAGGCGGTCCGGCTGCGCGAATGGGCCGCCCAGTGGGGGGCCACCGAGAGCACCGCGCTGCACGCCGCGTGGGCCCTGCAGCTCTACCGGCCGGCCGCCGACCTCGACGCCACACCGCGCTCGGTCGCCTTCGCCGTCGCCGTCTCGGGCCGCGGCATCCCCCTGGAGGGCGTCGAGTCGCTGCCGGGCCCGCTGCGCAACCCGCTGCCCGTGCAGCTCGTCGTCGACCCGGCGGCGACCGTGCCGCGGCTGCTCGCCGACCTGACCTCCCGGGCACTGGACGCCGCCGCCTACGAATGGGTGTCGGCGGGGCAGATCCAGGCGTGGGCGGGCACCTCCCCGGACGCGGGCCGGGTCACCGAATCCCTGATCGTGTTCGAGCCGCCGCCGCCGCGGGTGAACGGGTACGGGGGCGGCGCCCCCCGCCAGGACGCCCCCCGCGAGGACGCGTACCGCGAGGAGCTCGCCGCCGAGGGCGTCCGGGTGGACCCGCCCGAGGCCGTCGGCCCGCTCACCGGGGTGCCCTTCACGCTCTGCGCCCAGCACCAGGCGGACGGTTCCCTGGTGCTGACCGCCGTCCACGACCGGACGCGCTTCTCCGACAACGCGGCCGCGCTGATCCTGTCGCAGACCGCGGACCTGCTGCGCGAACTGCCCTTCTCCGCCGACGGTTTCACGACCGTCGCGCAGGCCCTGGGGCTGCTCTCGGGGGCCCGCGTGCCCCCGGTCACCATCCGTCCGACCGGCGCGCTGCGCCTGCTGCGGGAAGCCGCCCACCCGGGCGCCGGCACCATCTGCCTGATCCCGCCGCCCGACGCGGCGCCGGACTGCTACGCCCGGCTCGCCGATCTCCACCCCGGTCCGCAGGCGCTGGCCACCCTGACCGGCGCGGCGGACGCGGCGGACTTCCTGACCGGGCTGCGCCCCGCGCTCGCCTCCGGGGAGCCGCTCGTCCTGGGCTGCTTCTCCGGCGCGGGCACCCTCGCCTGCGAGATCGCCGACCGGATCGCCGCGCACGGCTGGTACCCGCCGTTCGTCGTGATCGCGGGCGCCGCCGACGGCGGCCCGGACTCCGTCCGCGCCCTCACATCGGCGCTCGCCTCCGCGACCGCGAGGCCCGGATGAGCCGCTGACCTGCGGCCGCCCCTGCGGCTGCTCCTGCGGCTGCTCCTGCGGCCGCTGCCTGCCGACGCAGGCACGCGCACCTCGTCCGCCCGCGGTCTCCCACCGCCGCTCTGCCATGGGCCGAGCGTCCCCTCCCACCCTGGAGCACTATGTCCCGCCGACTTTTCACCTCCGAGTCCGTCACCGAGGGCCACCCCGACAAGATCGCCGACCAGATCAGCGACACGATCCTCGACGCGCTCCTCACCCAGGACCCCACCTCCCGCGTCGCCGTGGAGACCCTCATCACCACCGGTCTCGTGCACATCGCCGGCGAGGTGACGACGAAGGCCTACGCGCCGATCCCGCAGCTCGTCCGCGACAAGATCCTCGAGATCGGCTACGACTCCTCCGCCAAGGGCTTCGACGGCGCCTCCTGCGGCGTCTCCGTCTCCATCGGCGCGCAGTCCCCGGACATCGCGCAGGGCGTCGACACCGCCTACGAGAGCCGGGTCGAGGGTGCCGCCACAGGTGAGGAGGGCGACGAGCTCGACAAGCAGGGGGCCGGCGACCAGGGCCTGATGTTCGGCTACGCCACCGACGAGACCCCCGAGCTGATGCCGCTCCCGATCCACCTCGCGCACCGGCTCTCGCGCCGCCTGTCCGAGGTCCGCAAGAACGGCACGCTGCCGTACCTGCGCCCCGACGGCAAGACCCAGGTCACCATCGAGTACGACGGCGACACGGCCGTCCGCCTGGACACCGTGGTCGTCTCCTCGCAGCACGCCTCCGACATCGACCTGGAGGGCCTGCTCGCCCCCGACATCCAGGAGCACGTCGTCGCGTACGTGCTGGCCCAGCTGGCCGAGGACGGCATCAAGCTGGACACCGAGGGCTACCGGCTGCTCGTGAACCCGACCGGCCGCTTCGAGATCGGCGGCCCGATGGGCGACGCCGGCCTGACCGGCCGCAAGATCATCATCGACACGTACGGCGGCATGGCCCGCCACGGCGGCGGCGCCTTCTCCGGCAAGGACCCGTCCAAGGTCGACCGCTCGGCCGCCTACGCGATGCGCTGGGTCGCCAAGAACGTCGTCGCCGCCGGTCTCGCCTCGCGCTGCGAGGTCCAGGTCGCCTACGCGATCGGCAAGGCCGAGCCCGTCGGCCTGTTCGTCGAAACCTTCGGCACCGCCAAGGTCGAGACCCAGAAGATCGAGGACGCCATCGCCGAGGTCTTCGACCTGCGCCCGGCCGCGATCATCCGCGACCTCGACCTGCTGCGCCCGATCTACGCCCAGACCGCCGCCTACGGCCACTTCGGCCGCGAGCTGCCGGACTTCACCTGGGAGCGCACCGACCGCGCCGAGCAGCTCAAGGCAGCGGTCGCCCGCTGACGTCCGTACGACCGCCACCCAACCGCCCCGCCGACGGCGGGACACCGGCCCCACTCCGTCCTGATCAGGAGACCACGTGCGTATCGCGGTGACTGGATCCATCGCCACGGATCACCTCATGGCCTTCCCAGGCCGGTTCGTCGACCAACTGCTCCCGGACCAGCTGGAGCACGTCTCGCTCTCGTTCCTCGTCGACTCGCTCGAGGTACGGCGGGGCGGAGTGGCGGCCAACATCGCCTACGGTCTCGGCGGACTGGGCCTGGCCCCGGTCCTCGCCGGGGCGGTGGGCGTCGACTTCCACGAGTACGAGGTCTGGCTCAAGGAGCACGGCGTCGACACCGGCGGGGTGTACGTGTCCGACACCTGCCAGACCGCGCGCTTCATGTGCATGACCGACGAGGACTCCAACCAGATCGCGTCCTTCTACGCCGGTGCGATGGCGGAGGCGGCCGAGATCGACCTGCGCACCCTGACCGGACCGGGGGACCCGCCCGTCGACCTCGTGCTGGTCTCGCCCAACGACCCGGCCGCGATGGTCCGGCACACCCGCCAGTGCCGGGGCCTCGGCATCCCGTTCGCCGCCGACCCCTCCCAGCAGCTCGCCCGCCTCGACGGCGACGAGGTGCGGGAGCTGGTGACGGGGGCGCGCTGGCTGTTCACCAACGCCTACGAGGCCGCGCTGCTGCGCGAGCGGACCGGCTGGGACGAGCAGGAGATCCTCGAGCGCGTCGGCATCTGGGTGACCACCCTGGGCGCCGACGGCGTCCGCATCGAGCGCAAGGGCGAACCCGCCCTCACCGTGCCGGCCGTCCCCGACGTCCGGCCCCAGGACCCCACGGGTGTCGGCGACGCCTTCCGGGCCGGGTTCCTCGCGGCCGTCAGCTGGTACCTGCCGCTGGAGACGGCCGCGCAGCTGGGCTGTGCCATGGCCGCGCTGGTGCTGGAGGCCGTGGGGTCCCAGGACTACGAGGTCGACGGAGAGCGGCTGCTGGCCACCGTCGAGACGGTCTACGGCCCCGAGCCGGCCCGGCTGCTGGGCCCGGCGCTGCGAGCGCTGACATGAGCGGGACCCGGGCCGACGCCCTGCGCGAGGCGCTCGCCACGCGGGTGGTCGTAGCCGACGGAGCCATGGGGACGATGCTCCAGGCGCAGGACCCCTCGATGGAGGACTTCCAGCAGCTGGA
>NZ_JBEZLA010000070.1:0-34416 GCF_040651925.1 Streptomyces sp. NPDC048349
GCCCGCGGCCGCTTTGAGCGGCCGCGGGCCCTCTCGCATCCGGCCGCCTGGCCGTCCCGTCCCCCGCCGCAACCGGGGGACGGAGTCCTGGGCTCCTGAAGGGAGTTCCGCAAGGGGGAGCTAGAAGCGGGCGTGGGCGGTGATGTCCGCCTCGAACTCGCCCGTCATCGCCGGGGTCACCGTCGGCCGGCACTGCCGGACCGCCGCCAGGTAGTCCTCCGTGGTCGCGCCCGGCTGCGCCGCCGACGAGCCCCGCACGCCCACCGCCTCCAGGTCCCGCTCGAAGGACACCTGCGCTGCGATCCGCGCCGCGTGCTCGATGTCGGCCGGGGTGAACAGCTCGGTCGCCGCCACCAGCGCCGGTACGTCGACGTCCGGACGCCCCTGCGTGTAGCGGGCCCAGATCGCCGAGCGGGCCCCGGCGTCCGGGGTGCCGATCGGGATGAGGTAGTCGAAGCGGCCGGGCCGCAGGAAGGCAGGGTCGAGGGAGCGGATGGAGTTGGTGGCGCAGACCAGCAGCCGCTCGTCGCCCTCGCGGAAGCCGGGTATCAGCTTCAGCAGCTCGTTCGTCACTCCGTGGATCCCGCCGGGCTGCGCGGGCTCGGTGCGCACGGGCGCGATCTCCTCGACCTCGTCGATGAAGACGAGCACCCGTTCCAGCTCCGCGATCCGGGCGAAGGCGTCGCGCAGCGCCGCGGCCAGGTTTCCCTCGTCGGCGAGCCGGGAGGGCAGCAGTTCCACGAAAGGCCAGCCGAGCCGGGAGGCGATGGCCCGGGCGAAGGTGGTCTTGCCGGTGCCGGGCGGCCCGAAGAGGGTGATGGCGCGCGGCGGCCGCACACCGTGCGAGGCGGCCCGCTCCGGCTCGGCGAGCGGCAGCACCACGCGCCGTTCGATGAGGTCCTTCTCGCGCTCCATGCCGGCGACCTTGGCCCACAGGTCGTTCGGCAGGAAGCGGCCGCCGAGGTCGTCGAGCAGGCCCGCGGCCGGTCCGTGCAGCGGCTCGGTCTTCTCGAAGTAGGCGACCGCGGGCTGGCGGGTGTACCCGGCGTTGAGCAGCCCTTCGCCGAGCAGGTCCTCCTCGGGCAGCACGTAGGCGATCCGGCCGACGCGGGCCGCGATGAGCCGCCGCTCCAGCTCGACCAGCAGGGCGCTGGCCAGGCCCCGGCCGCGCCAGCCCGCGGCGATCGCGATGCGCATCACCCAGGCGCGCTCGCCGGTGACGCAGGCGAGCGCCGCGCCGATCGGCACGCCCTGGTGCACGGCGACCACGCAGGGCTGCCGGTCCGTGAGGGCGCTGATGCACTCGGCGAGCGAGAAGACGGACTCCTGGCCGAGTTCGGCCGTGGTGTCTATCAGGTGGACCACCGCTGCGAGATCGCCCTCGCGGTAGTCGTGGATGAGCCAGTTCACCGGGTACCGCCCCTCGTTCGTGCTCCTGCGGCGAGGCTAGGGGCGGGTGGGGCGGACCATCACGCTCCGCGGTGCACAACAGGCGGTCCGGAAACCCTCCGTGTCGTCCATAGACTGGTGCCTTCCGCCCGAACGCCAGACCGAGGAACCCAGCACCTTCATGCTTTGCCACATACCCGCGGCCCGACGCGGGCTCCTCGTCTGGCTCGTGCCCTTCCTCTGGACCCTGGCGTTCGGTCTGTGGGGACTCTCCCGCCAGGACAGCGTGTGGCGGGACGAGGCGGCGACCTGGCAGGTGGCCGGGCGGTCGGCGGGCGAGATCTGGGACATGCTCGGCAACGTCGACGCCGTGCACGGGCTGTACTACCTGCTGATGCACGGCCTCTTCGGGCTCTTCGGGGCGAGCACGACGACCCTGCGGCTGCCCTCCGTGCTGGCGGTCGCCGCCGCCGCGGCGTGCGTGGCGCTGATCGGGCGGCGCCTCGCCGGCCCCTGGGCGGGACTCGGCGGTGGACTGGCCCTCGGGCTGCTGCCGGCCGTGCAGTTCTACCTCCAGGAGGGCCGGCCGTACGCGCTGGTCGCGGCCGGGGCCGGACTGTCGACCCTGCTGCTGGTGTCGCTGCTGTCCCGACGGCCCGGCGACCTCGGCCGGCGTGCCTGGCCGCGCTGGACGGCGTACGGGACCACCGTGCTGGTCTGCGCCCTGCTGAACTGGCTCTCGCTGCTGATCCTGCCCGCCCACGCCGTCACGCTGTGGTGGGTGCGGGCCGGGCGCGGGGCGTGGCTGCGCTGGGCGGCGTACGGCGCGGGCGCGGTGGCGGGGGCGCTTCCGCTGATCCTGTTCAGCCGGGGCCAGTCCGACCAGGTGTCGTGGATACCGCCGCTGACCTGGCACATGCTGATCGGGCCCGGGATCCTCCTGGCGGTCGGCGGCCTCTGCGCGCGGGCGGACCGGCCCGGCCGGGGCCGGCTGTCGGCGTCGGCGGTCGGGCTGCCGCTGCTGGCGGTGCCCCAGCTCGGGCTGATCGCCATATCGGTGGTCCAGCCGCTGTTCCTGGACCGGTACGTGCTGTTCTCCATGACGGGTCTGGCGCTGCTGATCGGCGCCGCGCTGGGCGCCGGCGTACGGGCCTGCGGGCCCCGCTTCCCGGGGGTCCGCGGCCTGCTCGTACCGGGTGTCGTGGGGGTCGCGGCGCTGGCGCTGCTGCCGGTGGAGCTGGGCAAGCGGGCCCCGGCGAGCCGGGTCGACGACGTGCTGGCGGTGGCCGGTGAGGTGGCGCGGCTGAAGCGGGACGGGGACGCCGTGCTGTTCGTCCCGGCCGCGCGCCGGGACACCGCGCTGGTCTCCCCCGATGCCTTCGCGGGGCTGGCCGACATCGCCCTGGCCAGGACCCCCGTGGCCTCGGGCACCCTCAAGGGCGAGGAGTCCGATCCGGCCCGGATCTCCGCGGCGCTGCTCGGGCAGCGGCGCGTCCTGCTCGTGACGGACGCGGCGGAGGTCGCGAAGGCGCCGTCGGCGGAGCGCGACAAGGCCAAGGCCGCCGTGCTGCGGGAGCGGTTCAGGGTGGTGGAGGACCGGCAGGTCCGGGGCCGCCGGGTGACCGTGTACGAGCGCCTCGGGTAGGGCTTGTCCCGGCATGACCCGTGTTTCACACGAGGTCCACCGGATTCACAGGCGATTCATACGGAACATCGGGCTCCGGACACAGGTTCGCGGGGCAGGGTCGAAGCATGATCCACCGGATTCTCCCCCAGCCCCCTGCCGTCGGCCGGGCACGGGCCCGTGCCCGGGCCCGGCACACGTCCCGGATCCTGGCGGCGCCGGCCGCGATGGCCGTGCTGCTGAGCGTGAACGTGCCCGACGCGGCGGCCGAGCCGCCGCTCGGCGTCACCGCGACCGCGGCGGCGGACGCCACGGCGGACCGGGTGGGCGCGCTGTTCGCGGGAGGGCTCGACAGCGGGCACTTCTGCACCGCCGCGGTGGTGCGCAGCGACGACCGCGATGTGATCGCCACCGCCGCCCACTGCCTCGGGGACCCGGACACCACCGTGTTCGCCCCGGGCTACCGGGACGGGGAGGCCCCGTACGGCACCTGGAAGGTCACGAGCGTGTACGTGGCGCCGGGCTGGACGGACGGCGAGGACCCGGACGACGACATCGCCTTCGCGACGGTGGTCCCGGCGGACGGCGCACCGTCTGAGCGGATCGAGGACCTGGTGGGCGGTTTCCCGGTCGCCGCGGAGCAGCCTGCCGACGCCACGGCGACCGTCATCGGGTATCCGCGCGACGAGGAGGCCCCGCTGCGCTGTGCCAACGGCACCGCCCTGTTCTCGCCGACGCAGCGCCGCATCGAGTGCCCCGACCTCAGCGGTGGCACCAGCGGCAGCCCCTGGCTGGTGGACGGCGCTCTGGCCGGGGTGCTCGGCGGCCACGAGGGCGGCGGGACCGTGCCGGAGGTCTCGTACAGCGCGCTGATGGGCGACCAGGCGGTGGAGCTGTACCGCGAGGCGGCGGACGCGGGCTGACGGGGGCGCCGACGGCCACGCGGGCGGACGGGCACCGACGCGGACGCGGGCTGACGGGAGCCGACCGGGCCGGCACGGGCGGACGGGTCCGGCGACGCCCGCCGTGCTCTACTCCGTGACCGCGACCGGCGCCTCGAACCAGGTGGGCTCGTCGCGCAGGGCGCGGTGGATGCGGTCCAGGGCGAAGTGCTCCAGGGGCGGCAGGGCGTCCACCTCGAACCAGGCCACCTCCAGGGACTCGCTGTCGTTCGCGCACGCCTCGCCGCCGGTCGCCCGGCAGCGGAAGGTGATGTCCTGGAACTGGCAGACGTCGCCGTTGGGGTAGGTAATGGGCTCGAGCATCTGGACGAGGACCACGCGCTCGGGCACGCACCGCACCGCGGTCTCCTCGTACACCTCGCGCACCGCGGTCTCCGCGGGCTGCTCCCCCGGTTCGGCGATCCCGCCGACCACGGACCAGCGCCCGGTGTCGGAGCGCCGGCCGAGCAGGACGCGGCCGCGGTCGTCGACGACGATGGCCGTGACGCCGGGCAGCAGGAGCAGTCGGTGTCCGGCGGTGGCGCGGATCTCGCGGATGAAATCGGGTGTGGTCATCCCCCGACCCTACGACCCCGTCCGGCCCCCCTACGCCGATGCCCGGCGGGTGCGGATCCGACGGGCCAGGGTCCAGCCGAACCCGGCGGCGGCGAGGGCGAGCAGCGCGTACTCGGGCAGCGGTCCGAGCCGGGTCGCGGGGGTCTCGGTGGAGCGCAGCGGGATCTCGGTGACCAGCGCGTCGGCCGTGAACATCTCCGTCTGACGCACGACGGCCCCGTCGGGGCGGATCACCGCGCTCACCCCGCTGGTGACCGGTACGAGGACGGTCCGGCTGTGCTCGACGGCGCGGATCCGGTCCATGGCGAGCTGCTGGTAGGTCATCTGGCTGCGGCCGAAGGTGGCGTTGTTGCTGGGTACGGCGATCACCTGGGCGCCGTCCCGCACGGTGGAGCGGACGGCGTCGTCGAAGGCGGCCTCGAAACAGGTGACCATGCCGACGCCGCTGCCGGCCATGTCGAACACCCCGGGGTCCTTGCCGGGGCCGAAGTCGCGCCGCACCCGGTCCACGTCGGAACTGAAGAGGCGCACGACGGAGCGCATCGGGATGCGTTCGCCGAAGGGCTGGATCTTGCGCTTGTCGTAGGTCGCGGTGGGGCCGTGCACCGGGTCCCAGAGGATCATCGTGTTGCGCAGCGGACCGGTCTCGGGAGCCACGACGGCGCCGATGGCCACGGGCACGCCGATCGCCTTGACGGCCTTGTCGATCACGTCGTGGGCGTCGGGCTGGGAGTAGGGGTCGAGGTCGGAGGAGTTCTCCGGCCACACCACGAAGTCGGGCTTGGGGACGCGGCCGGCCTTGACGTCCTCGGCGAGCTGTTCGGTGCGCTGGGCGTGGTTGTCCAGGACCTGGCGGCGCTGGGCGTTGAAGTCGAGGCCCAGGCGGGGCACGTTGCCCTGGATGACGGCGGCCACGGCGGTGCCGTCCTCGGCCGCGTCGGAGACCAGCGGACGGGCCGCGAGACCGGCGCCGACCGGGGCGAGCACGGTGAGCGCGGCCAGCGCGGCGCTCGCCCGGCGCGGGTGGTCCAGGGCGGTGCGCAGGGCTTCGTACAGCCCGAATCCGCACAGGGCGACGGCGAAGGAGAGCAGCGGGGTCCCGCCGAGCGCGACGAGCGGGGTGAAGATGCCGTCGGCCTGCCCGAAGGCGAGCTTGCCCCACGGGAATCCGCCGAAGGGGACGCGGGCGCGCAGCGCCTCGCCCGCGACCCAGACGGCGGCGGCGAACAGCGGCCAGGCGCGGAGCCGGCCCACGAGGGCGATGCCGAGTCCGGTGAGGCCGATGAAGACGGCTTCGAGGGTGGCCAGCGCCAGCCACGGCACGGGACCGACCTCCTCGCCGGTCCAGACGAGGAGCGGCACCAGGTAGCCGAGGCCGGCGAGGAAGCCGAGTGCGAAGCCGGCCCGGGCGCGGCGGCCGTGCAGACAGCCGGCGAGCAGGGCGAGGGCGAGGGGCGCCAGCCACCACAGGGGGCGCGGCGGGAAGCTGAGGTAGAGCAGCACTCCGGCGAGGGCGGCGAGCAGGGGCCGCAGCAGTCGGGCGCCGTTGCGCTTCGCGGCGGCGGCGGGGCGTGCGGCGGGGGGCGTCGCGGGCTGCGTGGCGGCCGCTGCCGGGGCTGCGGCCGCGGCTGCCGGGGCTGCGACGGAGGGGTCCGCGGGCTCGTTCCCGGCCGCGCGGGTGACACTGCTGCTCATCTGGCGGAGTGTACGTCGTGCGGGTCCGGATCAGCGGGCGAGGGCCCGCAGGTGGGCGCGGATGACCCGGACGGCGTTCTCCGCGTCGTCGACGGTGACCGTGAAGAGCTTCCCGTCGTCGAGCCTCAGCTTCACGCCCTCGCCGCGGCGGACGATGACCGCGGTGCCCTTCTCGGGGCGCCAGCGGTAGCCCCAGCCGCCCCAGTGCTGCGGGGTGATCCGGGGGACGAACTCCGCGGACGCCACCTCCGCCAGGCGGATCTTGCGGCGTGGCAGTCCGATGTGGCCGCAGCGGACCTCGAGGGCCTCGGAGTCGACGGTGACGGCCACGTGCACGAAGGCGAGGGTGCCGTAGAGGATGAGGAGACCGGCGGCGAGGCAGCCGACCACGGACATGAGCAGCGGGACGATGCCGTTGGTCCAGGCGTTGTCGACGGCGAGCTCGATGCCGAGCGCCAGACAGGCCGCACCGGCCGCTGCGAGCAGCCACTGCGCACGGTTGGAGGCCCGGCCCGTCCAGAGGGGACCCGGGGGGTGACCGGTCATGAGTAGCAGCGTACTCACGTTCCGCATGTGCGCCACCGCCCCTCGGCCGGTCGATGTACCCGGCGCCTGCCCGGGCTTGATCTCAACCAAACTTGAGGTCTTACCGGAACTCGGCCGCCTGGACGGTTCAGCCGCTGCGTCCCGGGAGGAGGCTCACCAGCGCGTCGCGCAGGCCGGGGCGCCGGGCGGTCACGAAGCGGTGCAGGGTCCGGGAGCCGAGGGCGACCCGCTGGGCGCTGCGGCGGCGCTCCGCGTCGTACGCGCGCAGGGCGGCGGGCAGGGCGTCCGGCCCGGCCGTGGCGACGGCGCGGGTCAGGGCCTCGGCGTCGAGCAGGGCGGTGCAGGCCCCCTGGCCGAGGTTCGGGGTCATGGCGTGGGCGGCGTCGCCGACCAGGGCCACCCGGCCGGAGGCGACGAAGGACGGCAGCGCCGGGTGGAGGTGGCGCATCTCGTAGCGGATCCAGGTCGCCGGGTCCGTCTCCGCGAGGACCCGCGGGATGGGGTCGTGCCAGCCGGCGAAGGCCGCCCTCAGCGCGTCGGCGGCATTCGCCCCGGGAGCGGTGGGGGCGTCGGGGACGGTGGCGTACCAGTTGGTACGGCCGGGCTCGACGGGGGTCATCCCGAAGAAGCGGCCCTCGCCCCAGGTCTCGCCGTACACCCCGGTCTCGAATCCGGCGATGCCGATCCAGGCGACGGAGCCGGTCGTACGCGGGCGGCTGCTGCGTCCGAAGTGGGCCGCGCGGACGGCACTGTTGATGCCGTCGGCGCCGACGACGAGATCGGCCTCCAGGGCCGCCGGGTCGGTGAGGCGCTGCCCGTACACGAGCTGCGCGCCGCCGGCCCCGTCGAGCCCGGCGAGCAGTGCGTCGATCAGGCGCGGCCGGGAGATGAGCAGTTCGGGCCGGCCCGCCTTGCGCTCGATCCGTCCGAGCGGGAGCGCGGCCAGCACCCTGCCGTCGGGGCGCCGGATCCCGGCCTCGCGGTAGGGGACGGCGTGCGCCCGCAGCACCTCGCCCAGACCGAGCCGTTCGAGCGCGGACTGGGCGGTGGGGTGGATGCCGAAGGCGGTTCCGTAGCGCTCGAGCGCCGTCCGGCCCTCCAGCACGGTCACGGTCCAGCCCGCACGCCGCAGACCGATGGCGGTGGCGAGCCCGCCGACTCCCGCACCGACCACCACGGCGTTCCCCTCGCTGCCCATGAACGACTCCCTACGCCTTGAGCACCCCACGTCGACCACCACGGCCGTGGTACTACATCTGTGGTACCACGGTCGTGGTTATGCTGGCAAGGTGAATCAGGACCGGAGGGACCGGCTGCGGGACGCGGCCATCGGCGTACTGGCGGAGGCGGGCGGCCGCGGGCTGACGCACCGGGCCGTCGATGCGGCCGCCGCCGTGCCGACGGGCACGGCCAAGAACTACTTCGCGACCCGCGACGCGCTGCTGCGCGCGGTGGCCGAACGCTGCCTGGAGCAGTACCGGGCGCTGGCCGCCGCCCTCGCGGGGGACGGCCCCGGGCCCGGCGACGCGCAGGAGCTGGCGGCGTTGCTCGCCGGTCTGCTGCGGGACGTGGCCGGACCGGGCCGGGCCCGGGTGCTGGCCTATCTGGAGCTCCAGACCGAGGCGACGCGCAGGCCCTGGCTGGCCGAGCTGCTGGACCCGATCGCCGCCTCGGACTTCGCGGCGCACGCGCACCTGCTGCACGCCGCCGGCCTGCCGGCCGGCCCGGAGCAGGCCCGCACGCTCACCCTCGCGCTGCACGGCGCCCTCCCCCACCTGCTGGCCGGGGCCCCGGACACCCTGGCGGCCGCCGGGCTGGACGACCTGGACGCCTTCACGCGCGGTCTGCTGGCCGCCGTCCGCTCGCAGGGGACGCGATGACCACCCGGCTCGAGCGCGCCGTGGGCGCCGTACTGGGCTCGGCGGCGGGCGACGCGCTGGGCGCGCCGTACGAGTTCGGCCCGCCGGGGCAGTTCGGTGCGCGGGGCGAGGAGATGCGCGGGGGCGGCGGCTGGGACCCGGGCGAGGCGACCGACGACACGCAGATGGCGGTCCTGGTCGGCGAGTCACTGCTCGACCACGGGGGCCTCGAACTCGCGGACGTCTTCCGGCGGTTCCAGCGCTGGGCGGCGGGACGGCCCAAGGACATCGGGCTGCAGACCGAGGACGTACTGACCAACGGCGCCGACTGGGACCTCGCCGCGGCCCTGCACTTCCAGGTCAACGCCCGAGCGGCGGGCAACGGTTCGCTGATGCGGGCGGCCACCTCGGCGGTGTACTTCGCGGCCGCCGGGCGCGAGGGGACCATGGACGCCGCCCGGCGGATCGCGGCGCTGACGCACGGCGACCGGGCCGCCTGGGAGGGCACGGCCGTCCTGCACGAGCTGGTCCGGGTAGCCCTGGAGGGTGCCGATCCGCTGGCCGCCCTGCCCGCGACGCTCGCCGCGGTCCACCCGGACCACCGCGAGCGGTACGCCGTGGTCCTGGACCCGGCGTGGCACCCCGGCCTGGCCACCGAGTTCAACGGCGCGGTGTGGCCCTGCCTGGGCTCGGCGGTGTGGGCCCTGCGGACGACCGCCGGGTTCGCGCAGGCGGTACGGGCCGCGGTGGACCTCGGCGGCGACACCGACACGGTGGCCGCGGTGACCGGCGCCCTGGCCGGCGCCCGGTACGGGGAGAACGCGATCCCGGCCTCCTGGGCCGCCCCGCTGCACGTCCCGCTGCCCGGTTTCGGGGACCGGGTCCTCTACGCGGCCGACCTGCGCGACCTGGCCCGCCGCCTGGCGTCGGCCGGGGCCGCACGATCGGGCGGGACGCAGCCTGGCGCCCACTGACGAGAACCGGCCCGGGCCGGTGCGGTCGGCAGGCGGCAGGGGGGTCAGCCGAAGACGGGGGTCAGCCGACGACCGCTCCCCGGCCCGCGAGCAGGCGCCCCTCCGCGTATCCGAGGGCGGCAGCCGGGAGCGCGCCGAGGCGGCCGCTGCGCAGGACGGTCAGGCCGCCCGTGGCGGGCAGAGCGGGCTCGGGCCGGATGCCGATGCGGCGCAGCGCCTGGACGGCGACGGGCTCGGCGGAGCCGTGGAAGACCACTGCGGCGCCCCGGGTGCGCTCGGCCAGGGCGGCCCTGATGGCGGCCTCGACCAGCTCGTAGTGCGTGCAGCCGAGCACCACGTCGGTGACGTCGGCGGGGGTCAGCGCGGCGGCCGCGGCGACGGCGGCGGTCACCGCGTCGTCGTCGGCGGCCTCGACGGCGTCGGCCAGTCCGGGGCACGGCACCTCGGTGACCCGGACCCCGGCGGCGAACTCTCCGATGAGCCCGCGCTGGTACGGGCTGCCGGTGGTGGCGGGGGTGGCCCAGATGGCCACGCGCCCGCCGGCGGCCGCCGCGGGCTTGATCGCGGGCACGGTCCCGATGACCGGGATCCCGGGCTCCAGTTCCGCCCGCAGCGTCGGGAGGCTGTGCACGGACGCGGTGTTGCAGGCCACGATCAGCGCATCGGGCCGGTGCGCGGCGGCGGCCCGAGCCACCTCGAGCGCCCGGCCGGTGAGGTCGGCGGGCGTCCGCGGACCCCAGGGCATGCCGTCGGGGTCGGAGGACAGGACCAGCTCCGCGTCGGGCCGCAGCCGCCGCACCGCCGCGGCCGCCGCGAGAAGGCCGATTCCGGAGTCCATGAGCGCGATCTTCACCCGCCCACCTTAATCGACGCCCCCACCAAACCCACCCCGCCAACCCGTCCCCACCCGAGCCCGGCACGTCCCCACCCCGACACCCCCCGCCCCCAGCACACACCTCCCACCTGCACGTCCCACCGGAGCCCCCACCCACCACCGCCCCGGCCGCACAGCGGGACCGGCCGCACCCCGCCACTCAGGCACGGCGTCACGTGCGCGCCCGCACGACCCCGCCCCGCCGAGCCCCCGCGCAGCGGAACCCGCCGGAGGGCGACGGGGGTACGACACGCCCGAGCCCCCCGTCCCGCCGACCCCCCGCGCAGCCGGCCCGTCCGCACCCCGCCGCGCGGACCGGGGCGGACGCCGGCGGCCCGTCAGTCCGCACCGGCCCCCCTGGCCAAACCCCGCGCAACGCAACCCCGCCACACGGAACGCGACCTCGGGAGCACGACACGCCCCAGCCGACCCCCGTCCCCGCCAACCCCCCGCGCAGCCGGACCGTCCGCTCCCGCCGCGGGAACCGGGACGGACGCCGGGGGCCCGGCAGTCCACACCGGCCCCTGCCAAACCCGCGCAGCGGAACCCGCCGCACGGGGGGCGACCTCGGGGGGCGCGACACGCCCGAGCCGTCCCCGCCGAGCCCCGCGCAGCGGACCCGGCACACTGCCGCCATGGGCCCCCTCATCGCCGCCTCCGCGGCCTACGCCTCACTCGCCGCCTGGCTCTGGCTCACCCTCGCCCAGGGCATGTTCTGGCGGACCGACGTCCGCCTCCCGCCGCGCACGGCCCCCGCCCGCTGGCCTTCCGTCGCCGTCGTCGTCCCGGCCAGGGACGAGGCCGAGGTGCTGCCGAGCAGCCTGCCCTCCCTCCTCGCCCAGGACTATCCCGGCGAGGCCGAGGTGATCCTCGTCGACGACGGGAGCACGGACGGGACCGGCGCCCTCGCCCGGCGCCTCGCCCGCGCGCACCCGGGGCTCCCGCTCACCGTCACCTCCCCCGGCGACCCCGCCCCCGGCTGGACCGGCAAGCTCTGGGCGCTGCGCCACGGCATCGCGCTCGCCCGCACCGCTCACGCCACCGAGCCCGACTACCTCCTCCTCACCGACGCCGACATCGCGCACGAGCCCGACAGCCTGCGCGAGCTGGTCTGCGCCGCCACCTCCGCCGACCTCGACCTCGTCTCCCAGATGGCCCGGCTGCGCGTCGTCGGCGTGTGGGAGCGCCTCGTCGTACCCGCCTTCGTGTACTTCTTCGCCCAGCTGTACCCCTTCCGCCGGATCAACCGCCCCGGCGCCCGCACCGCTGCGGCCGCCGGCGGCTGCGTCCTGCTGCGCACCGAAAGCGCCGTGCGCGCGGGCGTGCCCGACGCGATCCGCCAGGCCGTCATCGACGACGTGTCCCTCGCCCGCGCCGTCCAGGGCGCCGGGGGCCGGATCTGGCTCGGCCTGGCGGAGCGCGTCGACAGCGTGCGCCCGTACCCCGCGCTCGGCGACCTGTGGCGGATGGTCTCGCGCAGCGCCTACGCGCAGCTGCGCCACCAGCCGCTCCTGCTCGCCGGAACGGTCGCGGGCCTGGTGCTCGTCTATCTCGTACCCCCGGCCGCCCTGCTGGCCGGGCTCGCCTCCGGGCACGGCCACACGGCCTGGGCCGGCGGCCTGGCCTGGCTGCTGATGGCCGGCACCTACCTGCCGATGCTGCGCTACTACCGGCAGCCCGCGGCGCTCGCTCCGCTGCTTCCGTTCACGGCCCTGCTGTACCTGCTGATGACCGTCGACTCGGCCGTCCAGCACTACCGGGGGCGCGGTGCGGCATGGAAGGGCCGTACCTATGCCCGTCCCAGCGACGCCTGAAACGGCGAACTCCTGCCCGAAACAACGTCATCCGAGGTCACCGACTTGTGACGCTGCGTCAGCCCCAAGTCGGTGCACTGCACAACCGGTGGGTACGAGTGCGAACAAGACGGGGTGGAAGTGGCGAATCGTGCACGTGAACGTGAAGTGAAAGGTGGGGTCCTGACCTGCGAATATGCAGGTCAGGGCGGTGTTCGCGACACCTCGCTATGGACCCGGTGAAGCCGTGGGCTTAACTTAGGTCCCATGACCTCCCCCCGCTCCACTTATGGCGGCGGTTACTACTCCGCGCCCTCCTTCCCGGACACCCCCATCTACGACTCCCTCGTCGCCGAACGCGGCACTCCGCAGATCGCCCCGATCCGCGTTCCGGCTGCCTACGAGTCCCCCAGCGCCGGGTATTCGAGCGGTGGGTACCTGCCGGCCCTCGCGTCCTCGCTGCCCGCGCTCCCCCCGGCGATGCCGCAGCAGCAGGCCCCCGCGTACGGCTACCCCTACCAGCAGCAGGGTGCGCAGCAGCCGATGCCGCTGCAGCACGCGCCCGCGCCCTACATCCCGCAGCAGCAACAGGCCGCCCGCGGCGGATACGCGCAGCAGCCCCAGCCGCAGCAGCCCCGTCCGGTCGCCGCGGCCACCGGGTACGAGGCCATGCGTCCGGCCGCTCCGCGCCCGATGCCGGCTCCGGCGCCGGTTCCGGCCGCCGCGTACGAGGACCCGTACGGCCGTCCGTACCAGGGGCGCGGCTACTGACGGAGCCACGGATACCCGCTGAGGGCGCGGAGGGGGCGACTGGCAGGATGCTCCCATGTCGAACTTGCGTGTCCAGGCGCTTCACGTCCATCCCGTCAAATCGGTAGCGGGGATCGCTCCCGACGAGGTGGCCGTGGAGCCCTGGGGCTTGTCCGGGGACCGGCGCTGGGCGCTGGTCGACGCCGGGGGCACGGTCATCACGCAACGCCAGCAGCCGCGTCTGGCCTTGGCGGCGGCCCGCCCCGTGGGCGCGGGCGGGATCGCCGTGTCGGCGCCCGGCATGCCGGAGCTGCTCGTGGAGGTGCCCGGACCGGGGCCGTTGGAGCCGGTCGTGCTGTTCGGGAAGAAGGTCGAGACCGTGGCCGCGGCGAACGCCGCGGCCGACTGGTTCAGCGCGTACCTCGGGGTGCCGGCGCGGCTGGTGCACCTGGACGATCCGGCCGTACGGCGGCCCGTGGACCCGCAGTACGCGCTGCCGGGCGAGACGGTCAGCCTGGCCGACGCCTACCCCCTGCTGATCACCACCCTGGCCTCGCTGGACGCGCTCAACGCGCTGATCGCACGGGGGGACCATCCGCAGGAGGGCCCGCTGCCGATGAACCGTTTCCGCCCCAATGTGGTGGTGGCCGGCGCCGAGGCGTGGGCGGAGGACGGCTGGCGGCGCATCGCGATCGGCGACGCCGTGTTCCGCGGGGTCCGGGAGTGCGGGCGCTGCATCGTCACCACCACCGACCAGCGGACGGCGGAGCGGGGCAGGGAGCCGCTGAAGACGCTGGCCGCGCACCGGCGGATCGGCAAGTCCCTGGCGTTCGGGCGGCAGCTGGTGCCGGTGCGGCTGGGCACGGTGCGCGTCGGCGACGAGGTCCACATCCTGGAATGACACCTTCGAGGGGCTCCGCCCCTCGACTGGAACCACCGGTGCGACCACACCGTTGGATCAGTCAGGACAGGACGGAAGGCTGGCGTACGTAGGGGGAGCCGGACCGTGTGGACAGCAATGGGAGTGTGGCGCTGGCGGCGCAATCCGCTGCGCCGGCCGACCGATCTCTTCGAGGCCTGGGTGGCGTTCGCGGCGCTGCTGTGCGTCCTGCTGGTGGCTCCGGCCATCGGCTGCGCCGCGGGCATACGGGTCGACGGGACGTTGCAGCGGGCCGCGCTCGAGCAGCGGCAGGAGCGGCACCTCGTGCCGGCGGTCGTGGTCCGGCCCGCCGCGGAGCCGGCCGCGGACGCGTCCGCCGATCCCTCGGCCCAGCGGACGGCCCCCCACCGCACCCAGGTGGTGGCCTCGTGGACCGCACCCGACGGCAGCAGCCACGAGGGGACGGTGCCGGCCGCGGAGGAACCGCCGCGCCCCGGCGAGCAGTTCCGGATATGGACCGATGCGCGCGGCCGGGTGGTCGGGCAGCCCCTCGACCCGTCCGTGGCCGCCCTCCACGCGGCGGTGGCGGGCCTGGCCGCCGCGCTCGCGGCCGCCGCGCTCGTCGAGACCGTCCGCCGGCTTGTCGTACGCAGGCTCGTGCACCGGCGGTACATACGCCTGGACCGTGCGTGGGCGGCGGCGGGGCCCGACTGGGGCCGGGCGGGCGCGGGCAGTTGACCTGGCAACTCGGGGGCCCCGCGCGCGCTACGGTGGACCGGCCAGACCAGACCGGCCGCATCGGCGGCCCGGCGAGTACGAGGGTGGGGGCACGACAGCACCATGGCTCAGGGCACGGTCCAGGTGACGCACGGCGGGGCCTCGCGCTGGCGGCGCCGCTCCGGTGAGTATCCGACGCTGGCCGCGGCTCTGGCCGTCGCGGGCGACGGCGACGTGCTGTCCCTCTCCCCCGGCACCTACCGGGAGAACCTGGTGCTGGACCACGCCGTGACCCTGCGCGGGCCGGAGGGCGGGCTGGGGTCGGTGCGGATCGCCCCGCCCGACGGGGTCGCGCTGACCGTGCGGGCCTCGGCCGTGGTGCAGGACCTGCACCTGGAGGGCCAGGACCGGGCCGCTCCCGCGCTGCTGGTGGAGGACGGCTCGCCCGAACTGACCGACCTGCGGGTGAGCACGCGGTCGGCGGCCGGCATCGAGGTGCGCGGCAGCGGGGCGCGGCCCCTGGTGCGGCGGTGCACGGTGGAGAATCCGAGCGGGGTCGGCATCGCCGTTCTGGACGGCGGGGGCGGGGTGTTCGAGGAGTGCGAGGTCGTGGCCGCCGGCCAGACCGGCTTCTCGGTGCGCGGCGGCGGCCGCCCCCGCCTGGAGCGTTGCCGGATCCACCACGCCGCGGGCGCGGGCATCGCCGTCACCGGCGAGGGCTCGGGCCTGGAGGCGCTGGGCTGCGAGGTGTACGAGATCAAGGGCAGCGGCCTGCAGGTCGCGGCCCGGGCCACGGCCGTGCTCACGGACTGCTCGGTGCACCGCACCTCCGCCGACGGGGTCACGCTCGACACCGACGCGGTCCTCACCCTGGCCGGCTGCGACATCCACGACATCCCCGAGAACGCGGTCGACCTGAGGTCCCGTTCGGTGCTCACGCTCAGCCGCACGACGGTGCGCCGCTTCGGCCGCAACGGACTGTCGGTGTGGGACCCGGGGACGAGGGTCGGCGCCGAGTCCTGCGAGATCCACGACAGCACGGGCGACTATCCGGCGGTGTGGATCAGCGACGGGGCCACGGCGTCCCTCGATTCCTGCCGGGTCCACGACGTGCCGGACGCACTGTTCGTGCTGGACCGGGGTTCGCGCGTCGACGTGGTCGACAGCGACCTGTCCCAGGTGCGCAACACGGCGGTGTCGGTGAGCGACGGGGCCACCGCACAGCTCGACGACTGCCGGATCCGGGAGGCGGCCACCGGGGCGTGGTTCCGCGACCACGGCAGTGGCGGCACCCTCGCCAACTGCACCATCGACGCCGTGCAGACCGGCGTGATCGTCACCAAGGGCGCCGATCCCACCGTGGAGCGGTGCACGGTGACCTCCCCCGCCGAGTCCGGCTTCTACGTGTCGGCGGGCGGCCGGGGCAGTTTCACGGCCTGCCGCGTGACGGACAGCGCGGGCTTCGGGTTCCACATCCTCGACGGCTGCCGCACCACGCTCGGCCGCTGCCACACCGAGCGCTGCGCGCGCGGGGGTTACGAGTTCCCCGAGGACGGGCCGGCCGCAGAGGACTGCACGGGCGACGGGTCGGGCGTCCGGCCGCTGGCCCAGGCGGCGTCGGCCGGCGCCGCCACCGGGGCGCGTGCGGAGATCCGTACGGTCGGCGCGGCGCAGAGCCCCGTACCGCAGGCGGCGGAGGTTCCCGTGGCGCGCTCGGCGGACGCGCGGGACGGTCGGGCCGGCGGCCCGGTGGCGGCCCGCGGCTCCGGCGAGGTGCTGGGCCAGCTCGACGCCCTGGTCGGCCTGGACAGCGTCAAGCGCGAGGTGCGGGCGCTCACCGACATGATCGAGGTGGGCCGGCGGCGGCAGCAGGCGGGCCTCAAGGCGGCTTCGGTGCGCCGGCACCTCGTCTTCACCGGCTCCCCGGGCACGGGCAAGACCACGGTCGCCAGGCTCTACGGCGAGATCCTCGCCTCCCTCGGGGTCCTGGAGCGCGGGCACCTGGTGGAGGTCTCCCGGGTGGACCTGGTCGGCGAGCACATCGGGTCCACGGCGATCCGTACGCAGGAGGCCTTCGACCGGGCGCGCGGCGGGGTGCTGTTCATCGACGAGGCGTACGCGCTGGCCCCGGAGGACTCGGGCCGGGATTTCGGACGCGAGGCGATCGACACCCTGGTGAAGCTGATGGAGGACCACCGGGACGCGGTGGTGGTGATCGTCGCCGGGTACACGGCGGAGATGGAGCGGTTCCTGACCGTCAACCCGGGTGTGGCCTCCCGCTTCTCCCGGACCATCACCTTCGGCGACTACGGGCCCGAGGAGCTGCTGCGGATCGTGGAGCAGCAGGCGGAGGAGCACGAGTACCGGCTCGGCGACGGCACGGCCGAGGCGCTGCTGAGGTACTTCACGGAGCTCCCCAAGGGGCCGGCCTTCGGCAACGGGCGCACCGCCCGCCAGACCTTCGAGTCGATGGTCGAGCGGCACGCGGGGCGGGTGGCCCAGCTGTCCGAGCCGAGTACGGACGAGCTCACCCTGCTGTTCCCGGCGGATCTGCCGTCCCAGCCGGCGCCTTGCTGAGCCGCTGGTCCGGCACTCCCCCGGCGGCCGCCTCCCCCGGACTCCCTCCCGGGTGACGCCCGGGGCGGGGCTCCCGGGCCCGGGCCGCGGGGGCCAGACGTGCGAGCAACGCGTCGCGTTCGACGGCGAAGGCCGGGTCGGCCTGGTAGTCGGAGTGGCCCAGGACCGGCGCGGGCAGCGGATGGCGGGAGCTGCGGCCGTAGGCGACGGGGTCGGCGAGCGGGCCGCGGTCCACGTCCTGCGGGGTGCCGGGGAGCACCGGGCCGCCGATGGGGTCGGTGGCCCGCCACAGGTTGCGCCAGCAGTCGACCTCGTCGTGCAGGGCGGTGAGCGGACCGGAGCCGAAGTAGGCCGGGAACCAGCGGCCGTAGAGGCGGCCGAGCGGGGAGCCATAGGTGAGGAGGGCGACCCTGCGGCGGACGGGCGGCGGCAGCTGCCAGACGGCCGCCGCGGCGAGCACGCTGCCCTGGGAGTGGCCGGAGATCACCAGCCGGCCGTCGGTGCGGCCGGTCCAGCCGGTCATCCGCCAGGTCAGGTCCGGCACGGCACGCTCGGCGTAGCACGGCGGCGCGAACGGATGGGCGGCGCGCGGCCAGAAGGTGCCGACGTCCCACAGGATGCCGATGGTGCGGCGGGCGGCCGGATCCCGGTAGGCGCGCCGGCCCCACGTGACGAAGAGGACGAAGCCCAGGCCGATGAGCCAGGACCCGGTGTCCTGCGCGGCCCGGGCGGCGGCCTCCAGGAACGGGCCGCTCCCGCGGGCCGCTTCGCCCGGGACCTGCCCGCCGATCCAGGCTCCGGCCAGTGCCCCGGCCCCGAGCAGCAGGGTGGTTCCGGAGGCGGCCGCCACGAACCACGGCGCGGAGTCGGTGAGCGCGGCGGCGGCCCGGGCCCCCGCGATCCGGCGGCTGCGGGAGAGGTCCGGCGCCTCCCCCGGGTACTCGGCGGCGATGGCCCGGGCGAGCCTGCTCCTGGCCCGGGCTCCGCGCACCGCGAAGCAGGCGGCGAGCAGGGCCAGTACGAGGAGCAGCGGGGGCAGTACGGCGGCCTGCCAGGACAGCAGCACGGGCGGCCCGGGCAGCGGCGCCCCGGCCGTCCCGGGGGTGGCGCCGCGGTCCAGCCAGTCGGCGACGCGCTGCGCGACCCCGCCGGACATCACCCCGCCGAGCGCGCAGCCCAGCATGGCGATCGCAGGCCCGCCCAGGCCGTGCAGGGCGGCGGCCGGATCGGGGGCCCGCCGGTGCAGCCCGGCGGCGACCGCGGCGAGGCCGAGCACGCACACGCCCTGCCCCAGCATGAGCACCCCGAAGGCGAAGTCCCCGGGGAGCCGCCCGGCGGAGGCCCAGCCGGGGCGCGACCAGCAGGCGTACAGGAGGACGGCGGCCAGGAGCGCGAGGGCGGCGCCGGGCAGCAGGGTGACGGCGGCCCGGTCGAGCCGGTGGTCGGGCCGGGCCTCGGTGCGCCCGCGCCGGCAGACGACCCAGGCCACGGCGAGGCCCCCGGCGGCGAGCAGCGCCTCCAGCACCCAGCCGAGGGCTTCGAGAACGAGGCCGCCGGCGGCGCGGTCGTGGCGGGCGGTGGGCGCGGCGACGGCCGCGGCCACCGTGAGCAGCCCGGCGGCGGTGTGGGCGGCGCGCAGCCGGGCCACGATCCGGCGCCCGTACCAGAATCCGGGGCGGCCCAGCGCGGGCGCGGTGTCCGAGGCCGCGTCCGGGTCGGGGGCTGCGACGGGCGGCGGCTGGGACTCGTAGGCGCTCCACGTGCGGTTCGACAGGAACCACAGCAGCCCCGTCAGCGCGGCGGGGACCAGCGCCCCGAGGGCGAGCCGGCGCCCGGGCTGGGCCCACCAGCCGCCTTCGGCGAGGAATCCGGGCCAGGAGCGGCCGGCGGTGCAGGCGGCGGATCCCGCGCACTGCCAGGCGAACAGGTCGAGCGCGACCTCGCAGGCGGCGGCGATCAGCAGCACGGTCAGGCTGAGCGCGAGGATCCGTACGAGCACCCCGTACGTGCGCACCGCGCGCGGCGCCGGGTCGGCGGCGGGCGCGGCCGGCCGGGCCCAGTGGGCGAGGTTGGCCACCATGAAGGGCAGGAGCAGCAGCCACAGGGCGCGGGCACCGTTGCCGGAGGTGAGCCGGGACCAGCAGTAGGCCTCGGGCACGGGCCGCCCGGCGTACCGCTCGGGGCGGGCTTCGGCGTCGGCGTCCTCGGTGCGGCGGAAGACGGCCGCGGTGGAGTCCCCGGTGACGCGCACGGTGCGCGGATCGCCGAGCAGCTCGGCGGGGGAGGCGCCGGCGACTCCGTGGACCAGGAGTTCCAGGGCGAGGGGCGGGGGCGGAGGCGGGTTCGGGTGCGGGTGCGGTGGTGTGGGGGTCTGCGGGATACCCGGGGTCTCCGGCACGGCAGGGCTCCGCTCGCGAGGCGGGATCGGCTCGGTTCCAGCATCCCCTGCGGCGAGGGACCGTGGCCAGGGCCCCGCGCCGGCCGGCAGCGGAAAACCGCTCCGGAGCGGACTTCTGACACGAGGTCAGCTAGGGTGGCGCGCGCCTGCTGCGACGCCCCGCCGGTCACGTACGCGAGGCCACGTCGCTTCACCTCACGCCGCATCACCTCACGTCTTCACCTCACCTCACATACCGGGAGGTACTGCCATGGCTCGCCGACTCAGCCCGGTGGGGCTGGACTTCATCGAGGACGCACCGGTCCGGCTGGCCTTCGCCGCCGAGGCCGCGGCGCCGCCAGAGGCGGTGTACCGGGCACTGGCCGAGGAGGTCGTGGGCTGGCCGCGCTGGTTCAGGGCGGTCACGCTGGCCCGCCCCACGCACGGGGGTTCGGGCCGCGAGGTCCGGCTGCTGGGCGGGGCTCGGCTGCAGGAGACCGTCATGGCGGCGGATCCCGAGCAGCGGTACGCGTACCGGGTGGACGAGGCCAACGTACCGGGCGTCCGAGCCCTGGTGGAGGAGTGGCGGCTGACGCCCGCCGGTTCGGGCACGCACGTCCGCTGGACGTTCGCCGCGGACGGTTCGGCGCCCTTCCGGCTGGCCCTGGCGGCCGCCCGCCCCGGCCTGGGCCGCTCCTTCCGCACGGCGGTCCGCACGCTGGACGGCCTGCTCACCGTCCGGCGCGCGGCCGGCCAGTAGGACCCCGGAGGCCGGGCGGCCGCCGGGGTGTCCCACGCGGCGTCAGGACGCCGACGGCTCGCGCCAGACCCCCGTCGTCAGCAGGGTGTCGAGGGTCTTCGTGTACGGGGCGATGTCGAGGCCCTGCTCCGCCAGCCACGCGTCGGAGTAGTACTTGTCCAGGTAGCGGTCGCCCGGGTCGCAGAGCAGGGTGACGACACTGCCCTTGCGGCCGTCGGCCACCATCTCCGAGACGATCTTCAGGGCGCTCCACAGGCCGGTGCCGGTGGAACCGCCGGCCTTGCGGCCTATGGCCGTCTCCAGGGCCCGGCAGGCGGCGACGCTCGCCGCGTCCGGCACCTTCATCATGCGGTCGATGGCGCCCGGGACGAAGCTCGGCTCCATGCGCGGCCGTCCGATGCCTTCGATGCGCGAGCCGCAATCGCTGTTCGCGAGCGGGTCGTTGTTGGTCCAGCCCTCGAAGAAGCAGGAGTTCTCCGGGTCCGGGACGCAGACGCGGGTGTCGTGCTGCATGTAGTGCACGTAGCGCGCGATCGTCGCGGAGGTGCCGCCGGTGCCGGCGGTGGCCACGATCCAGGCGGGCTCGGGGTACCGCTCCAGGCGCAGCTGCTGGTACATCGATTCCGCGATGTTGTTGTTGCCCCGCCAGTCGGTGGCCCGTTCCGCGTACGTGAACTGGTCCATGTAGTGGCCGCCGGTGCGGGCGGCGAGCTCCGCCGACTCCTCGTACATCCTCATCGGGTCGTCCACGAAGTGGCATTCGCCGCCGTGGAATTCGATGAGGCGGCACTTCTCCGGGCTGGTGGTGCGCGGCATGACGGCGATGAACGGGACGCCGATCAGCTTGGCGAAGTACGCCTCGGAGACGGCGGTGGAGCCGGACGAGGCCTCGATGACCGGGCGGCCGGGGCGGATCCAGCCGTTGCACAGGGCGTAGAGGAAGAGCGAGCGCGCGAGGCGGTGCTTGAGGGAGCCCGTCGGGTGCGTGGACTCGTCCTTGAGGTAGAGGTCGATGCCCCAGTCCTCGGGCAGGGGGAAGCGCAGCAGGTGCGTGTCCGCGGAGCGGTTGGCGTCGGCTTGGACCTTGCGGACGGCTTCTTTCAGCCAGGCGCGGTAATGCGCGTCGCTGCGGTCGACGTCGATCGTCGTGGCCGCCGCAGGCGTCGTGGCGGTGGTGTCGGTGGTGCCCGTCGTTCCGCTGGTGCCGGTGGTGCTCATGCGCCGTGCTCCTTCGTGCGTGTATTCGCCCCCTGCTTTCGCAATGTACCTCCCTCACCTGCACAAATAGTCACTTTGGGTTTCCATGCGGATCGCTTTCGATCGCGTTCGGTTGCACTGCGGGGCACCGTGGGTGACCCTGGTGGAGCATTACCGAGGGTGCAGCACCCGTAACACTCATGTCGGGGAGTCGCAGCCGTGATCAGTCATTCCCGCAGGCACTGCGTCGTTGAACTGCAGGCCTTGCCGTCGCGTATAGGCCAGATACGCCGCATCGTTTCCGCGCAACTGCGCCACTGGCAGCTCGATCCGCTCATCGACCGGGCCGCGCTCGGCGTGACGGAACTGCTCAGCAACGTCCACCGCCATGCGCAGCCGGACAAGACCTGCACCGTCGAGATCGAGTTCCGCCTCGGCCGGCTCACGGTCTCGGTCATCGACAGCGATCCGCGGCTGCCGGTGCTCCGGGAGGCGGCGATGGACGCGCTGGAGACCTGCGGGCGCGGGCTGGCGCTCGTGGCGGCGGTCAGCGAGGCCTGGGGCGCCCGCCACCAGACGGACGGCCCCGGCAAGGTGGTGTGGTTCTCGCTCGCGGCGGCCCCCGCCCCCGTGGCAGCGCCCCGTCCGGTACGGATCGCGACCAAGCCCGTACGGGAGCCCGCCCGGACCACGCTCGTCGCCGTGGACCCGGCGGCCGTCTCGCCAGGCGTGTCGGTGGCGGCGTCGGTCGGCGCCAGGCCCGGGTAGCGCACGGCCGCCGAAGCCGCCCGGGGCCGAGCCGCACGGCTCGGGGGCGGCGACGCCGGGGCCCGCACGCCGGGCCCCCGCTGCGACGGGCCACCGCACCGGACCCGGCGCCCGGGCACGGCGCCGACACCGCGGCGCGGGGACCACGGCGCCGGGACCACGGGGCGGGGGCCACGGCGCGGGGACCACGGCGCCCCGGCCGGAGCTCCTCGGTCCCGGCCGCCGCCGCGGCGCCTAAGCCGCGGCGCCCAGCGCCCCCAGCGGGTCGTCGAGCACCGGCTGCCACGCCAGCTCGGCCGCGCCGACCAGGCTGTTGTGGTCCAGGGTGCACGGCAGGATCGGCACGCTCCCGCTGCGCCCCCACAGGCTGCGGTCCGCGACCACCGCGCGCAGCCGCTCCGGGTCGGCGTGGAGCAGCTCCCGGTGCAGCCCGCCCAGGATGATCCGGTCCGGATTGAGGATGTTCACGAGCCCCGCGAGGCCGAGCCCGAGCCGGTCGATGAGCTCCTCGGCGGCCGCCCGTACCGCCGGCTCCGCGTACTCGGCCTTCAGCAGGTCCCGCGCCTGCTGCAACAGCGACACCTCCGGGCCGGGGGTGCGCCCCGCCGCCGTGAGGAAGGCCAGCGGGTCCGCCTCCACGTCCAGGCAGCCGCGGCTGCCGCAGTGGCAGGCCCGCCCTTCGGGGTTCACCGTGAGGTGGCCGACCTCCAGGGCCAGGCCCGAACTCCCGCTGTGCAGGCGGCCGTCCAGCACCAGCGCCCCGCCGACCCCGCGGTGCCCGGTGGCCACGCACAGCAGGTGCTGCGCGCTGCGCCCCGCACCGTGCCGGTGCTCGGCCAGGGCGGCGAGGTTGACGTCGTTCCCCGTCAGGGCGGGGCCGTCGATCCCCGCGGCCTTCACGCACTGCGCGAAGACGTCGCGTACGGGAGAGCCGGCGGGCCAGGCCAGGTGCAGCGGGTTGAGCGCCGTACCCTCCGGCTCCGCGACCGCCGACGGGACCGCGAGGCCCGCGCCGACGCACCTGCGGCCGGTCTGCGCGAGCAGCGCCGACCCCGCCTCCACCACGGCGCCGAGCACCTGCGCCGGGTCGGCGGAGACGGTGACCTTGCCGGGAGCGGTGGCCACGATCCGGCCGCCGAGGCCGACCAGCGCGGCCCGGAACCCGTCCGGGTGCACCTGCGCGGCCAGCGCCACGGGCCCGTTCTCGTCCACGGACAGGCGGTGCGAGGGACGGCCCTGGGTGCCGCCCGCGCCGCCGGGGCGCGAGTCGACGCGGATCAGCCCGAGCGCCTCCAGCTCGGCGGCGACCGCTCCGGCGGTCGCGCGGGTGACCCCGAGCTCGGCCGTCAGGACCGCGCGGGTCGGGGCGCGGCCGGTGTGGACGAGCTCCAGCGCCGGGCCGAGAGCGCCACGGCCCCGCTCCAGCTTGGTCCTCGCGGACGCCGTGGACACCGTGGTCACATCCCCCACCCCCGGCGGGGCCCCGTTGCCGTTCATGCACCCGATCCTCGCACGATCGGGGGCCGCCGGACGCCGCCCGCTAGCCCAGCCCGCCGACTCGGAGCGTGATGTTCAGCCGGCCGGTGAGCCCGAGCCCTGGCGGGCCGGTGCCCGGCAGGACCTTCGGCACCCCGTGATAGGCCAGTCGGCTCGATCCCCCGAAGACGAACAGGTCGCCGCTGCGCAGCTCCACGTCCCGGTAGGGCCGGCCGCGCGAGTCGGTGTTCCCGAAGCGGAAGACGCAGGAGTCGCCCAGGCTGAGCGAGACCACGGGCGCCCCGGACCGCTCCTCGGCGTCGCGGTGCATCCCCATGCGGGAGTCGCCGTCGTAGAAGTTGATCAGCGCGATGTCGTAGACGACCTCCGGCCCCGGCACCTTCCCGTACGCCGCGGCCACCGCATCCCGTCCCAGGCCGGCGAGCCATCCGGGCATCGGCTTGACAGGGGCCCCGTCGCCGTCGACGGCGGTGCGGGCGTAGCCGTACGGGTACCAGTGCAGCCCGAGGCACACCTGCCGGGCGGTCATCGTTCCGCCGCCGGGGGTGCGTACCGTACGCAGGCCCGCGGGCGGCCGGGCCCAGGCGCGGCAGGCGGCCAGCAACTCCCGCTGCCTCCCGGCCGCGAGCCAGTCGGGCACGTGCACGGCGCCGGGCGCGATCACGGTCCGCTCGCGCGGGAAGAGTTCCCCGTCCATATCTTGATTGTCGCGGGCCGGCTGACAGACTTCCCGCATGGAGATCACCGAATTCACCAAGACGCTGGAGCGGGACGGCGAGCTGCTCGCCGAGCTGGCGGAACAGGCCGGTACGGACGCCCTCGTGCCCACCTGTCCGCAGTGGCGCGTGGCCGATCTGCTCCGGCACACCGGCTCGGTGCACCGCTGGGCGGCCGGTTTCGTCGGGGAGGGGCTGCTGGAGCCGGTGCCGTTCCCGGCGGCGCCGGAACTGATCGGCGAGGAGCTGCTGGCCTGGTTCCGCGAGGGCCACGCGGACCTGGTCCGTACCCTGGCCGAGGCTCCGGCCGACGTGCAGTGCTGGACCTTCCTGCCGACGGCCGCGCCCTCGCCGCTGGCGTTCTGGGCCCGGCGACAGGCCCATGAGACGGCCGTGCACCGGATGGACGCGGAGGCCGCGCTCGGTGTCGCGTTCTCGCCGGTCGCGCCGGAGTTCGCGGAGGACGGGGTGGACGAGCTGCTGACCGGCTTCCACGCGCGGCCGCGCAGCCGGGTGCGGACCCCGGAGCCCCGGGTGCTGCGGGTCAGGGCCGCCGACACGGGTGCGCTGTGGACCGTACACCTGTCGCCTGAACCGGCCCGTACGGTGCGGGGCGCCACGGACGACCCGGTCGACTGCGAGCTGTCGGGCGAGGCGGCCTGGCTGTACGCGGCCCTGTGGAACCGCCTGCCGCTGGCGGGTCCGGGGGTGACCGGCGACCTGGAGCTGGCGCGGCTGTGGAGCGAGACGGCCGGCATCTGAGGGGCGCGGGCCGGTCGGGGGCGGGGACGGGGGTGGGGCGGGGCCGGGACGGTCCGCCTTCCCTGGTGCTCTGACTAGCCGATGGTGGCGGCGTGTTCGGTCTGAGTGCGGAACTCCCATGTCGGGCCGGTGTTCCAGGGGTTGGGCATGACCGCGCTGGTCGCGTACGCATAACCCGCGCCGCGGTCGAAGGCCGTGCGCAGGGTGGCGCGCATCGCGTCGGCGTCCGGGACGTCGTGGACCAGGTGCCAGAACGCCGTTCCGCTCGGGTCGAGTTCGGTGCCGGCGCGGTAGCCGTCCAGCGGGTCGAAGACGTTGCCGCCGAGCCAGCCGCCGCCGGTGTAGGCGGTGTAGGAGTCCTCGTACGTGACGAAGACGTCCGCGGTCCGGTGGCCCGGCTCGAGGTAGCAGTCGGCGATGGCCGTGCCGGGGTTGTTGACGACGAGGCCGGGGGCGGCGGGGTCGACGGCGTGCAGGGTGTCCTCGACGTAGCGGCGCAGTTCCGCGTAGTGGTCGCGGGTGGTGTTGCCGGGGCCGCAGTCGCGGCTGACGACGTCGAAGAAGATGCCGTCGACGTGCAGGCGGCCGTCCGGGGCCCTGAGGTAGTTGTCGACGGAGGCCCTGACGGCGGCGGCGTCGCGGTTCCCGTGGTCGGTGTGGACGTAGCCGAGCACCTTGGTCCGCTCGCCGGTGGCGGTGGTGCCGCCGCGCAGTGCGTCGGCGCGGGCCCGCCAGGCGGCGTCGAACGGGGCGTCGCCGTTGCCGGGGTTGAGGACCACCACCGAGGCGGCCGGTCCGGTGGCGGTGAGGCCGGCCAGCATCGGGTCGTTCGCCCAGACGTACGCGGGGACGCCGATCTCCAGGCCCCGCACGCCGGGCATCCGCGGGGCGGGGGGTGCGGTGGGGCTCGGGGCGGGGGGAAGCGGGGGCGCTGCGTCCCACGGCCCCGCGTCCGGGGGCGCTGCTTCACGGGGTGCCGGGTCTGGGCCCGGGGCCGGGGCCGACGCCGCTGCCCGTCCCGTGACGCCCGGGGACGGCGCGGCGAGCAACGCGGTGACCAGGACGGCGTACAGGGCCTTCACGGCGCGGCGCATGAACGTTCCTCCGGCGGCGGCAGGGGGTGTTCGACCCGAGGAACACTAGACGGGCGGCCCCTGCTCCACGGCCGAACCGCCCGCATTCATCGGACAAACAGAAGAGCGACCTGTCGCCGCATCGCGTGAATCCCGGGCGCCGCGATCCGCACGCTCTGCATGATCCGCCGGGTTCACGTCATGCGGCGGGCAGCCCCACCAGCCCCACCCCGTGGGCCAGCCGGCCGGCGGCATGCGCGAAGAAGACGTCCCGGTCCTCGACCACCCGGTCGAACTGGCCGAACAGCTCGAAGGAGACCAGGCCGACCAGCTGGGCCCAGGCGGCGACCAGCGCGGCCGTGACCTCGGGGGGCAGGCCCTCGGCGAAGTCGGCGGTCATCCGGACGGCCTCGGGGCGCAGGGCCGCCGGCAGCGGCGGCAGGGCCAGGCCGCGGCCCTCGTAGGCGGCGCGGACGATCGCGATCAGGGTGTTGCCCACCCGCGAGGCGGGACCGATGGTGTCGGCGGGAGCGCTGTAGCCGGGGACGGGCGAACCGTAGATGAGGGCGTACTCGTGCGGGTGCTCCAACGCCCAGGCGCGGACGGCCCCGCAGACCGCGACCCAGCGGGCGAGGGGCGCCTCCCCGGCGGCGAGGGCGCGGGCCTCGGCCTCCTCGGCCGCGGCGCCGACGCTGTCGTACGCGTCGACGATGAGGGCGGTGAGGAGCTCGTCGCGGCTGGGGAAGTAGCGGTACAGGGCGGAGGAGACCATGCCCAGCTCCCGGGCGACGGCGCGCAGGGAGAGCTTGGCGGCGCCCTCGGCCGCGAGCCGGCGGCGCGCCTCGTCCTTGATGGCGGCGGTGACCTCGATGCGGGCCCGTTCCCTGGCCCCTCGCACGGTGTTCATGGGCGTCAGTGTGCCATGCAGCCGGAGCAGTGCCCAAGAATCGAAGCTCTGCTCCATACCGAGAGCACTGCTCTTGTTTTGGAGCCCCGATCCGTGCACACTGATCTCAAGCGAGAGCAGTGCTCTCAAAGTGGATTACCGTCCCGGAGGTCACCATGAACGCGTCCAGCCCGTACTACGTCCAGGCCGGCCCGCTCGCCACCCGCTTCAATGCGTTCTTCGGCAAACTGGCCAGGCTCGGCATCAGCCTCGCCGGCACCGCCGAACTGTCGGTCCGTGGGCGTACGTCCGGCGCGCTGCAGCGGATCCCGGTCAATCCGCACGCGTACGAGGGCGCGCAGTACCTGGTCTCGGCCCGCGGCCACTCCCAGTGGGTTCGCAACATGCGGGTCGCGGGCGGCGGCGAACTGCGCGTGGGCCGCAAGGTGCGCGCGTTCACGGCCACGGAAATCACCGACCCCGTCCAGAAGGCCGCCGTACTGCGCGCCTACCTGGAGAAGTGGGGCTGGGAGGTCAACCGCTTCTTCCAGGGAGTCACGGCGCGGTCCTCCGACGCGGAACTCCGGGCAGCCGCGGACGACCACCCCGTCTTCCGCATCACGGTCTCGAACTGACCCGCAGCACCCCTGGCCGCACCGGCCCCGCGTCTCCCACTCCCGCCCCACGGCTGGGCGGGACCCCAGCCGAGGCCGTCCGCCGCCCACCCGGGCCGGGACAGCCGGACGCGAAACACCGCCCCGGCGCACCCGCCTACCCACCGCGCAGCCCAGACCCAGCACACCACCGCACCCCGCAGGCAACGGAACCGCCCCAGCGCAGCCGAACGCCCCCACCGTGAGCCCCAGCCGAAAACCCCGAGCCCCCGGAGGGGCCCCAGCCCCAGCCAAAACCCCCAGCCTCCGCAGGAGACCCGCCCCGGCCAGGAACCCGCCGAGCCCCCGCCTGAGACCCGGCCCCGGCCCCGGCCCAGGAACCTGCCAAGCCCCCCGCAGGAGACCCGGCCCCGGCCCAGAAACCCGCCGAGCCCCCCGCAGGGAACCCGGCCCCGGCCCAGAAACCCGCCGAGCCCCCCGCAGGGAACCCGGCCCCTAGCCTTCGGCGCCCTCGCGCCGCCCCGCCTGCCTGGCGTCCAGCGCGTGCAGCGCCCGGCGCGCCAGCGGGTACGTACGCACCAGGTCGGCCAGGGTCGTCGAGCCCCGCGTGATCCGGGCGAACGCCCGCCACGCCGGCCGGAATCCGGTGATCGCCGCGTGCATGAGCCCCGGCCGGGTCTCGAAGACGCCCAGCATCCGCTTGCCGACGCCCATCTCCACGCCCAGCCCCGCCTTCACGGCGAACGCGTAGTTCAGCGCCTGGCGGCGCGCGTCGACCCCGTCCTGCGCCTCGGAGATCTTCACCGCCCACTCCCCCGCCAGCCGCCCCGAGCGCAGCGCGAAGGAGATGCCCTCCCTGGTCCACGGCTCGAGCAGTCCGGCGGCGTCGCCCGCCACCAGCACCCGGCCGCGCGACAGCGGCGAATCGGGCGTACGGCAGCGGGTCAGGTGCCCGGAGGAGACGGCCGGTTCGAAACCGGCGAGGCCGAGCCTGGCGATGAAGTCGTCCAGGTAGCGCTTGGTCGCGGCGCCCTCGCCCTTGGCCGAGATGACCCCGACGGTGAGGGTGTCGCCCTTGGGGAAGACCCAGCCGTAACTGCCGGGCAGCGGCCCCCAGTCGAGGAGCACCCGCCCCTTCCAGTCCTCCGCGACCGTGGCCGGGACGGGGATCTCCGCCTCCAGACCCAGGTCGACCTGGTCCATCTCGACGCCGACGTGCGCGCCGATCCGGCTCGCGCTGCCGTCCGCCCCGACCACCGCGCGGGCCAGGACGGTCTCCCCGTCGGCGAGCACCACGGCGACGGTGCGCCGGTCGGGCACGGCCGCCCCGTGCTGCTCGACCCGGGACACCGCGGTGCCCGTACGGACGGTGGCGCCGGCCTTCTCGGCCTCGGCCACCAGACCGGCGTCGAACTCCGGCCGGTTGATGAGGCCGAAGAGCATGTGCTTCGAGCGCCGGGTCCGCGTCAGCTTCCCGTCCAGCGAGAAGGTGACCGCGTGGATGCGGTCCTTGAAGGGCAGGACGAAGCCCGGCGGCAGGGCGTCGCGCGAGGGCCCGATGATGCCGCCGCCGCACGTCTTGTACCGGGGCAGTTCGGCCTTCTCCAGCAGCAGGACGCGCCGCCCCGCCGTCGCCGCCGCGTACGCCGCCGAGGAACCGGCCGGCCCGGCCCCGACCACGACCACGTCCCACACTTCGCCGGAATCCCCGCCCCCGGCCACCTCGCCGTCCGCTCCCGGTGCGGCGCTCCCTGCGCTTGCGTCGCGTACGTCGTCGCTGTCGCTGTCGCTGCTCACGATGTGCTGCTGCTCCTGATCGCCCGTTGCTCCGATGCCGGGGAAATCCTACGGCGATATGGCGCCTCGCCCTGCTGTGCGAGGATCGGGGCTGTCTTCCGCCGTCCCCGGCATACGCGCACCACGCGGATGCGGGTGGCGTACACAGAGCACAACGTCGCACCCAAAAGGAGCGTGCCCATGTCCCAGAATCCGATCGCCGAGACCATCGCCTCGCTGATGCCCCGCGCCAAGCGGGAGCTGACCGAGCTGGTGGCCTTCCAGTCGGTGGCGGACTGGGCGCAGTTCCCCAAGAGCGAGAGCGAGGGCGCGGCGAACTGGGTGGCGGACGCGCTGCGCGCCGAGGGCTTCCAGGACGTGGCGCTGCTCGACACCCCTGACGGCACCCAGTCCGTGTACGGGTTCCTGCCCGGCCCCGAGGGCGCGCCGACGGTCCTGCTCTACGCGCACTACGACGTGCAGCCGCCGCTGGACGACGCCGCCTGGATCTCCCCGGCGTTCGAGCTGACCGACCGCGACGGCCGCTGGTACGGGCGCGGCGCCGCCGACTGCAAGGGCGGGTTCATCATGCACCTGCTGGCGCTGCGCGCGCTGAAGGCCAACGGCGGTGTGCCGGTGAGCGTGAAGGTGATCGTCGAGGGCTCCGAGGAGCAGGGCACCGGCGGCCTGCAGCAGTACGCCGAGGCGAACCCCGAGCTGCTGGCGGCGGACACCGTCCTCATCGGCGACGCGGGCAACTTCCGTCTCGGCCTGCCGACGGTGACCGCAACCCTGCGCGGCATGACCCTGATCAAGGTCAAGATCGACACCCTGGGCGGCAACCTGCACTCCGGCGTGTTCGGCGGCGTCGCCCCCGACGCGCTGGCGGCGCTGATCCGGCTGCTGGACTCGCTGCGCGCCGAGGACGGTTCGACGACCGTGGACGGGCTGGCGTCGGACGCGGTGTGGGAGGGCCTGCAGTACCCGGAGGCGGACTTCCGCGCCGACGCGAAGGTGCTCGAGGGGGTCGGGCTGATCGGCGGGGGCACGATCGCGGACCGGCTGTGGGCCCGTCCGGCCGTGACGGTGCTGGGCATCGACTGCCCGTCGGTGGTCGGCGCGACGCCGTCGGTGCACGCGAGCGCCGGCGCGCTGATCAGCCTGCGGGTGCCGCCGGGCGTGGACACGAAGGAGGCCATCAAGCTGCTCGAGGCCCACTTGACGGCACACACCCCGTGGCAGGCGAAGCTGGAGCTGGAGGTCGTGGGCCAGGGTCAGCCGTTCCAGGCGGACACGAGCAGCCCGGCGTACGCGTCGATGGCGGCGGCCATGCAGGTGGCCTACCCGGGTCAGGAGATGCAGGTCGCCGGCATGGGCGGCTCGATCCCGCTGTGCAACACGCTGACGCAGCTGTACCCGGACGCGGAGATGCTGCTGATCGGGTTGAGCGAGCCGGAGGCGCAGATCCACGCGGTGAACGAGAGCGTCTCGCCACTGGAACTGGAGCGCCTGTCGGTGGCGGAGGCCCTGTTCCTCGTCAACTACGCGCAGTCCAAGCGCGGCTGACGCCCTCTCGGGTTCCGCCCAGGGAGCAGTAGTGCGCTCTGGGCGGACTCCGCTCCTGGTGAAGTCGTGGGCTCGGGGCCCGTTTCGGGCGACGCGGGTCCGTACGGTCGCGGTATGGATCTCATCGACGTACTACCGAACCGGCTCCACATGCTCCGCTTCCCCATCGGCCAGGCCTATCTCTGGCAGGACGGCGAAGCCCTCACCCTGATCGACGCGGGCAGCGCCGGGTCCGCCGCCGAGATCGAGGGGGCGATACGGTCCCTCGGGCTGGATCCCGGACGGCTGGAGCGGATCGTCCTCACGCACTGCCACGGCGACCACATCGGCGCGGCCGGTGAGCTCGCCGCCCGCTGGGGCGCGCGCGTACTGGCCCACCGGCTGGACGCGCCCGTGATCCGCGGCGAGCGGCCCGTACCCGAGCCGGTCCTGCTGGACTGGGAGGTACCGCTGTACGAGCACGCCCTGTCGGTGGTGCCCGGGGCCCCGCCCACCCCGGTCGACCAGGAGGTGGAGGACGGTGACGCGCTGGGGTTCGGGGACGGGGCCTACGCGGTGCACGCCCCGGGCCACACCGACGGCAGCATCGGCGTGCACCTCCCGCGCCACGGCGTGCTGTTCACCGGGGACTGCGTGGCCGCCGTCGGCCCGCTGATGCTCGGCGTGTTCAACGTGGACCGGGCACGGGCGGTCGACTCTTTCCGCCGCCTGGCCGCGCTGGCCCCCGCCGTGGCCTGCTTCGGCCACGGCGACCCGCTGACGGCGGACACGGCGGCCGCGCTCGAGAAGGCGGCGGCCGAAACGACGCCGTGAGCCGCGCTGGCGGCCGAAACGGCGCCGTGAGCCGCCGGGTCGGCCGCCGGGCCGGCCCGGCGGCCGGCCGTCCGCTGACCCGTCCGCTGACCCGTCCGCTCAACCGACCGGGACACCCGCCTCCAAGTACAGCGGCCGGCCCCGCTCCCGGGCGCGCAGGGCCCACCGCAGGCGCTCGTACCGGTGCTGCGGGAGCATGCCGGCGGCCTCGGCCTCCGTGACGAACCGCCAGGCACGCAGTTCGGGGCCGGGCAGCCGCAGCTCGGCCGCCGCCCCGTCCGGGAGGCGGCCGCCGTCGAAGAGCAGGCGCAGGCCCCCGTAGCCGGGCGGCTGGGGGCGCTCCCAGTCGACCACCAGCAGCCCGGGGGCCCGGTCCAGTACGAGGCCCAGTTCCTCGGCGACCTCGCGTACGCCCGCGCACGCCGGGGCCTCGCCCGCCTCGACGACCCCGCCGGGGAACTCCCAGCCCGCCTTGTACGTCGGATCCACCAGCAGCACCCGGTCCTGCTCGTCGAAGAGCAGCACCCCGGAGGCCACCGTCTCCCGCGTGGGCTCCGGGGTCTGCACGATGTCGCAGACGGGGGCCTCCTCGGTGCGCACGGCGTCGGCGATCCGCTGGGCCGTCTCCCGCACGCTCAGCGCGCCGTTGTCGATGACGTGCGCGTCGGCGGTGAGCCAGCCGAGCGCGTGCTGGTAGGCCGGGATGTGGTCGTAGGCCCACTGGCGGACCCGCACGTCCACATCCTGCGGGTCGCCCGGCTCCTCGCGCGTCGCGATCCGGTGCCGAAGGATCGTTTCCGCAGGGGCCAGCAACACATGGCGCACCGGGATCCGCCGGGCGGCCAGCGCGCCGAAGATCTCGTCCCGGTACTCCTGCCGGAGCAGCGTCATCGGGACGACCAGGACGCCGCCCAGCTCGGTGAGCATCGCCGCCGCGGTGTCCACCACCAGGCGCCGCCAGCTCGGCAGGTCCTGGTAGTCGCAGACCTCCGCCAGCCGCTTGCGCGGGAGCAGCACCCGCAGCGCGTCACCGATCAACTCCGGGTCGAACAGGGTGCTGTCCGGCAGGATTCCGGTCAGTTCGCGGGCCGTGCTGGTCTTCCCGGCGCCGAATGTGCCGTTGATCCAGACAATCACGTCTACCCCTCTCCCCATGGCTCGTCCGGAGCCCCCAGTGGCTTGCCCGCCCCACCCTGGCACGGAAACCTCACTATCGGCCGAGTGCTTATCCTCAAGGTCAGCGCCCCGTCCGAATCCTCCGGAGGTTTCCCCGTCGTGCCCCACAGCCGCCGCCCGTTCGACCCCCGTTACGGAAACCGGCCGACCATGAAGGACGTGGCGGCCCGGGCAGGCGTGGGCCTGAAAACGGTGTCGCGCGTGGTCAACGGGGAGGCCGGAGTCACCCCCGACACCGAGCGGCGGGTCCAGGAGGCCATCGCCGCCCTGGGGTTCCGCCGCAACGACAGTGCACGCGTGCTGCGCAAGGGCCGTACCGCGACGGTGGGCCTGGTCCTGGAGGACCTCGCCGACCCGTTCTACGGTCCGCTGAACCGGGCGGTGGAGGAGGTGGCCCGCGCGCACGGGGCGCTGCTCATCAACGGCTCCAGCGCCGAGGACCCGGACCGGGAGCGGGAGTTGGCGCTCGCGCTGTGCGCGCGCCGGGTGGACGGGCTCATCGTGATCCCGGCGGGCGACGACCACCGCTATCTGGAGCCGGAGATCCGGGCGGGCGTGGCCACGGTGTTCGTGGACCGCCCCGCCGGCCGGATCGAGGCGGACGTGGTCCTCTCGGACAGCTTCGGCGGCGCCCGGGACGGGGTGGCCCACCTGATCGCGGGCGGCCACCGCCGGATCGGCTTCATCGGCGACCACCCGCGCATCCACACGGCGACGGAGCGGCTGCGCGGCTACCGCGCGGCGATGGCGGACGCGGGCCTGCACCCCGCGGCATCCTGGGTCTCGCTCGGCTCCACGGCTCCCGAACGGGTCGCGGCGGCGGCCCGTTCGATGCTCACCGGCCCCGAGGCGGTGTCGGCCGTCTTCGCCGGCAACAACCGCGTGACGGTCACGCTGGTACGGGTCCTCGCGGACCGGGACCGCCCGGTGGCCCTGGTCGGCTTCGACGACTTCGAGCTGGCCGATCTGCTCCGCCCCGGCGTGACGGTGGTCGCCCAGGATCCGGCGGCCCTGGGCCGGGTGGCCACGGACCGCCTCTTCCAGCGCCTCGCGGGAGCCGATCTCCCCCCGTCCCGCATCGAACTGCCGACCCGCCTCATCCCCCGCGGCTCGGGCGAACTCCCGCCCGCGTACTAGGTCGTCTCTTTCGGATCTTGCTCCCCCAGCTACCGCTGGGAGGTGCCCCCAGACCCGCGCCGCCCGGCACCGCACCTCGCTGCGTTGTCGGGGCTCCCGAGTA
>NZ_JBEZLA010000071.1:0-33140 GCF_040651925.1 Streptomyces sp. NPDC048349
GTCGCTCTTCGCCTCACTTCGTTGCCGCTTGAACAGTGTGGGGAAGGTGGGGATCGTGCGAGCATGCGTGGGCCCCGCCGACCGTCAGGTCGGCGGGGCCTAGTGATGGTGAACCTCAGCTGGTGGTCAATTGATCAGCCCGAACTTCGAACTCAGTGCATCCTTCGAGCGATTCGACTCCCCAAGGGGTAACGGAGATCTTGACCATGTCCGTGACGCCCGAGCTGACGCTGTCCAGGATGTCGCAGAGGATTCCCACCTCGACGGGATAGCTGGAGTCGGGGTGAAGGTCCTCGCCGCCGAAGCGGGGCCACTTTTCGATGAAGGTCCATTGCTGATGGTGGGCGTCGGTGAAGCGGACCTCGACCAGGCCGGGCTGGGGTTCGTCATCGACCCATCGGACCGCTTCACAACGTAGGAAAACCATGGCCGCACTCTGCCATCACGGCCTGCGGTTGGCAGCCGGATTTCGAGGCGGTCCAGCTGATGGTGCTGTTACGGAGCCCTGCGCAGAACTGCGGGTCGCAGCCCAAGTAGCCGCCGCCGGAGAGGTCTTCGACTACGAAGGCCGGTGCTATCGCCGCATCAGCCGCCGGGAGGACCGAACCAAGACGCACTTCCAGTACCGGCCGGAGAGGTGCTGATCGAGGACATGGCCACGACGGAGCAGTTCGACGTCACCCGTGACGAGGACGAGGCGTTCTGGGCCTGGGCCATCATCGAGACGCTCCGGCACACGGGCGTGCGGCTGGAGGAGCTGCTGGAGATCACCCACCTCGCGCTGGTGGCCTACCGGCTCCCCGACACCGGCGAGATCGCGCCCCTGTTGCAGATCATCCCGTCGAAGGGAAACGAGGAACGGCTCTGCTGGTCAGCCCCGAGCTCGCCAGCGTCCTCGCCACCGTGATCACCCGGCTCCGCGGGGACAACGCCGGCACGATCCCTCTCGTCGCGCGCGACGACTACCACGAGCTGGTCACCGGGCCACCGCTGCCGCACCTCTTCCAGCGCCGGATCGGCTGGAAACGCGACGTCATCAGCACGAACACGCTCTACCAGCTACTCAACGACACCCTCGCCCGAGCTGGCCTCACCGACCCGACAGGAGAACCCCTGCACTTCACGCCGCACGACCGCCGAAGGATCTTCGCGACCGAGGCCGTCGCCGGCGGACTGGCGAACGTCGAGCTGCATCAAGCGGGTGCTCTGCCCTACGGAGGTACGTGGCGCGGGCACGACGCAATGACGCAGTTCTTCCTTGCGATGGGGCAGGTCTGGGAGACATTCGACATGGTGGAGCAGGAGCTTCTTGCCACCGGTGAGACTGCGGTCGTGCTCACTCAAGTCCGTGCTCGCGCTCGCGCGACCGGCCGTGAACTCAGCTTTCCAGTCCTGCCAAACGATCACGGTCAAGGACGGACAGAGCACAGAGGTCCGACCGTTCTACTGGGACGCTCAGGCAATCGCCAGCGCCTGCGACGCGTCCGCGCCAACGGATTGAGAACGTTGCGCGAGCCGCCCCGGGGCGACCACCCCCGGGGCGACTTCATCTGTGCGTGTGCCCCGAGGGCTGTGCCGTTGCCGCTGTCTCCAGCCGACAGGCCCTCGGACCGAGGGTCACCCGGCTTCTTGTCCGAGTGTGCCGTGGGCCTCCGCGGAAAGGTCCTGCCCGTCGGCCCAGGTCTTGAGCCGGTCGGCGTAGACCTGCTGGAGCATCGGGTAGAAGCCCTGGCCGAAGAGGACCCGCAGGGGCGGGTTGTCGGAGTCGACGATCTTGAGGAGTGTCCGGGCCGCGGCGGCCGGGTCGCCGGCGGGCTGCTTGCCCATGACCTTCGCGAGGCGCTCACGCAGACCCGCGTAGACGGGGTTGGCCTCGGCCATATGGCCGTTGTCGAGGGGGTTGGGGTTCTTGCCGGACCTGGTGGCGAAGCCGGCGGGCTCGATCACCGTCACCTTGATGCCGAATTCGGCGACCTCGGCGGCGAGGGTTTCGTTCAGGGTTTCCAGAGCCCACTTGGAGGCCTGGTACGCGCCGCCGAGCGGCATGGAGATGAGCCCTGCCACAGAGGACAGCTGGATGATGTGCCCCGCACCCTGCTCGCGGAGGTGGGGCAGTGCGGCCTGAATCACCCACACCGCACCGTACATGTTGGTCTCGAACTGGTCGCGCAGGTGCTGTTCAGTCAATTCCTCGATCGCGCCTATCTGGGCATAGCCGGCGTTGTTCACGATCACGTCGAGACGGCCGAAGTGCTCCTTGGCCCGCTTCACGGTCTCGAGGACGGCCTCCTTGTCGGTGACGTCGAGTGCGAGCGGGAGTACCGCGCCGCCGTACTCGGTGACCAGTTCGTCGAGGCTTCCGGCGTTCCGGGCGGTCGCGGCGACCTTGTCGCCGCGGGACAGGGCTGCCTCGACGAAGTTGCGGCCCAGACCCCGCGACGAACCGGTGACGAACCAGACCTTGCTCATGATCTCTTCCCGTTCTTTCGTTCTTGCCTGCCGGACACCGGACACCGAAGAACCGGGCTCTGTGGAAGGTGCGGCCACGCGACCTGCGCCACTGACGATTCCGACAGCCGCCGGACACCCGGTCCGGACGTACGTAAGCGTGCCGCGAGCCTGCTTGAGGGAACAATGCGCAGGTGGGCAAGGGTTGTTAACCTCGAGTCAATGATCAGGGGGGCGCATGGAGCGGTACGAGATCGAGGCGTTCCTCACGCTCGCCGAAGAACTACACTTCGGCTGGACCGCCGACCGGCTGCACGTGTCCACGGCGCACATCAGCAAGACCATCAGAAGGCTGGAACGCCGCATCGGCGTGCCCCTGTTCGAGCGGACCAGCCGCCGTGTCGCTCTCACCGCCATCGGTGCGCGACTCCGGCAGGACATCGGCCCCGCTCACGAGCAGATCCAGCAGGCGGTCCGCAACGCCATAGCCGCCGGCCGCGGCATCGTCGGTGTCCTGCGCGTCGGGTTCTTCGGATCCGATTCGGCGCTCTTCCTGCACACGGTGAGCGACGCGTTCCGCCGCCAGTACCCCGACTGCCAGGTGGAGATCGTGGAGCTGCAGCTCCACAACGGCCTCTCCATGCTGCAGACCGATCAGGTCGACGTGGAGCTGGCCCGCTATCCGGCCGACCACCCCGACCTCGCCTGCGGGCCTGTGCTGTTCACCGAGCCGAAAGTGCTCGCAGTGTCCTCTCAGCACCCCTTCGCACGCCGCTCATCGCTGTCCCTCGAGGACCTCGCCCAGGTCAAGCTGCTGCGGAACCCCGCCACCATGCTGGAGGTCTGGGACGAGTTCCACTCCCCCCGACACACGCCGAGCGGGCGGCCCATCGAACACGTCCCGGGCTCCGAGACCTTCCTGGGACAGCTCGCACTCGTCGGAGCCGGAAAGGGCGTGTACCCGGAGGGCGGTCGGGCGATGCGGTTCTACGTCCGGCCTGACGTCACCTACGTGCCCTTCCACGACGCCGCACCCCTCGAATGGGGCCTGGTCTGGCGAGCCACCCGCGAGACCGCCCGCGTACGCGCCTTCGCCCACACCGCGCACGAGGTCGCGACTGCCATCAATGAGCCGGACAGGCCATAACCGCTGCGGCGCGCCCGGGACTTGTCCGGACGATCACGTTCGGAGCCAGCTGACCAACGGCAAGGTAGGTCCGCCGCAGTCGCAAAGGCAGGGGCCGTGCACGCATCCCTCTTGTCGAAACACATCCAGGAGCGGCCAGGAGGTGCCACTGGCCATCGCGGACGCCGGATACGGCGACGCTGCCACCTTCCAGCTCGGCCTGCAAGCCCGGGGCCTCGACGTCGCTGTGGGCGCAGGCCTCCACGATTTCGGCAACGTCGCCGCGGATGATCGACAGCGAGTCACCCTGGATCAGCGTCCCTCGGAAGTGCCGTGGGGCCAGACGGACGACCGCGTCGTTGCACGAATCGTGAACAGCTCAGCCTCAATGCGTTCCATCGGGCCAACAGCAGACGCCGTACCTCATCCAGCCGTAGTCATCACGGAAGCGCGGTCACAGCCATTTCCGCTGATCGCAGCCGCTAGCCAGGCCGAGCCGCTGGGCGAGCCGGCCAAGGGGCAGCTCCTCGGCCAGCGCCGGGAAGGTGTGCGCCTCCGTGCGTCCCCCCGGCACGGCCACTGCCCGAGCCCTTGAGTTCTGCTAAACGCTCCTGTTCCGATCGTGCCTTGATGGCTTGTGCAGCGGGGCGGTTGAGTGGTGGACACGTTGTCCCGACCAGCTGAAACAGGGGGAATCATGATGATGCGGGCGATCGGCCAGGACGCTTTCGGCGGTCCCGGAGTGTTGAAGGTGGTGGAGACGGAGCGGCCACAGGCGGGGCCCGCCGAGGTGCTCGTGCGGGTGGTGGCGGCAGGGGTCAATCCGACCGACTCCTGGCACCGTTCCAGCGGTGGTCTGTCGGGCGGTGACGTCCCCATCAGGTTGGGCTGGGACGTGTCGGGCGTGGTGGAGGCCATCGGAGCGGGTGTCACGACCCTTGCGCCCGGAGACGAGGTGTTCGGGATGCCACGCCATCCGCAGCCCGCCGGTACGTACGCCCAGTACGTGACCTCCCCGGCTCGTCATCTGGTCCACAAGCCGTCCGACATCTCCCACACTCAAGCCGCCGCCTTGCCCCTGGCCGGTCTCACCGCGTGGCAGGCGTTGGTCGACACCGCCGAGGTGCGCCCCGGACAGCGGGTGCTGATCCACGCCGCGGCGGGCGGAGTCGGGCATCTGGGCGTCCAGATCGCCAAGGCACGTGGTGCCTACGTCATCGGCACCGCCCGATCGGCCAACCACGCTTTCGTACGCGGCCTGGGCGCCGATGAGGTCATCGACTACACCGGGACCGACTTCACCTCCGCAGTTCACGATGTCGACGTCGTCATCGACACGATCGGAGGCGAGTACGGGCCGCGCTCACTGAAGACCTTGCGCCCCGGTGGCCTCCTCGTCTCGCTCGCATCTCCGGCCGAAGCGGCACTCGCCCAGGTGGCACGGCCGCTGGGGCTGCGCACCCAGTTCATGATCGTCGAAGCCGACCAGGAAGGACTGCGGCAGCTCGTCTCGCTCGTCAAGGCCGGCCAGCTACGCCCCGAGATCGCCGCCTGCCTGCCCTTGGAGCGAGCGGCCCAGGCGCACGAGCTCACCCACAGTGGCCGGACCCGCGGAAAGATCGTCCTGGTCGTGGGGCGGCCCTGATGGCGACCTTCGTCCTGGTGCCTGGTGCCTGGCACGGCTCCTGGACCTTCCAGCCGCTGGCCCGGCGACTGCGCGCACACGGCCATGAGGCCCACGCTCTCACGTTGACCGGCCTCGGCGAGCGCAAGCACCTGCTCACCGGAACGGTCAACCTGGACACCCACCTGCAGGACGTGCTGAACCTGCTGGAAGACGAGCAGATCACCGACGCCGTCCTGGTCGGCCACAGCTACGGCGGCATGGTCATCACCGGAGTCGCCGACCGGGTCCCCGACCGGGTTCGTGGTCTGGTCTACATCGACGCCATGGTCCCCCAGGACGGTGACTCGTGCTGGTCCCTGGTCACGGAACAGGAACGAGCCTGGTACCTCAACGGCGTCGATCGAACCGGCTACTCCAGTGTTCCCCTGCCCTTCTTCGACCCGCGTGCCACCCCCCATCCTCTGGCCTCCCTCCTCCAGTCCATCCGGCTGCGGAACGACCTGTCGGCGTTGGCCCGCAAGGACTACGTCTACGCAACCGGCTGGCAGACGCCCTCCCCGTTCGAGTCCCTCTACCGGCGTCTGCTGACCGATCCCTCCTGGCGGGTCCACGCCGTCCGCTCCGGCCACAACGTCATGGGTGACGCCCTCGACGAGCTCCTGAAGATCCTCATCCAATCGGTTGGCCGCAGCAGTGAAGGAGACTGAGATGAACCGACGTGTTGATGTGGACACGCTCGCGAAGGACGTCTGCCGGGACCTGCACGGCGCCGAGCCGACGACAGCGTGTAAAGCCGGCACACGGCACCAGGCGTCGGCGATCCGCCAAAAAAGCCGCGGCGGCCACCGCCGTCAACGCCCGGAACCGGATCGGCGTGATCGCCCGCACGGTCCACGCGTCCTGCAAGAACGCATGAAGCCGCCGCGCGTGCTGGCGGTGGCCCAGCTGATGAATTCGATCGGGGACGGCGCCTTCTACGTCACGTCCGCTCTCTACTTCGCCAGGGTCGTGGGCCTGACCCCCGCCGAGATCGGGTTCGGCCTGACTTTGGGCTGGGCAGTCGGTTCGGTGGCCGGGGTCCCCCTGGGGAACCTGGCCGACCGGCGCGGCGCACGCGGGACCGCCGTCGTGCTGGCGCTGGCCACGGCGACCGCAGTGGCCTCGTTCCTGTTCGTGCGCTCCTTGCCGCTGTTCGCGGTGGCCGCCGTGCTCTACGCGAGCTGCCAGTGCGGGCTCACCGCAGCCCGGCAGGCACTGCTGGCCGGGCTGGTGGAACAGGACAGGCGCACGGAGGTGCGTGCCTTCCTGCAGTCGACGACGAACGCCGGCCTGGCCGTCGGCGCCGCACTCGGCGGGCTCGCCCTGCATTCCGACACGCACGAGGCCTACCTGGCCGTCCTCGTGATGGACGCCGTGAGCTTCGTGACCGCGGGGCTCGTCCTGAGCCGTCTGCCCGTGCTCGTCCCGGCGACGCCGGGGCCGGGGAAGCCCCGGCTCGTGGTCCTGCGTGATCGCCCGTACGCGGCCGTCACGATCATCAATGCGGTCATGCTGTTCTACATGCCACTGATCAGCCTGGTGATCCCGCTGTGGATCGTGCAGCAGACCCAGGCGCCCACATGGACGGTCTCCGCGCTGCTGATGCTCAACACCCTCAGCGTGGTCGCTTTCCAGGTCCGGGTCGCGCGGCGGGTGAAAGGTCTCAAGAGCGCCTCACGGGCCGTGCGTCACGCGGGCCTCGTCATGTTCGCCGCCTGTGCCGTCTTCGCCCTCTCAGCGACCGGGTCCACCGCCTGGATCACCGGGCTGATCCTCCTGGCGGCGGCAGGTCTGCAAGTCCTCGGCGAGATGATGCTCGCCTCGGGCGCCTGGGAGATCAGCTTCGGGCTGGCTCCCGCCGACAAGCAAGGCCAGTACCAAGGCTTCTTCGCCACCGGGCAGGCCGTCGCCAGAATGCTCGGTCCGCTGGCCCTGACCACCCTGCTCCTCGGCTGGGGCGCGCTCGGCTGGCTCCTGCTCGGTGCTCTCTTCGCCGCGGCGGGGACCGCCATGGGGCCGGCCGTCCGCTGGGCCGAGCGCACCAGGACCCGCCCCCATCGCCCCACGGCGATGGCCGAAGCCAATTCACCACTGTGACCCGGTTCTTCCGGAGGCCCCGGCCTCAGCCCCACATCGACCGGGGGTTCAGCCAACACCGAGGTGAGGATGTCAGACGTTGGCGTCGACGGCGGCTTGGACGAACGCACGCAGACGAGTGCTGACGTTGCTCTCCAGCCAAACCGGGCCCCACTGGACGGGTGCGGCGTCGTTGAGGGTCACGTAGGCGACATCGGGGCGCGGGTAGAACCGCTGGGCGTGCTCGCCGACCGGGAAGACACCCTTCCCCGCGGCGACCAGGGCCAACACCTCCGGGAAGGTAGCGGCTGTCGGCCCGCATGGCACGGGCCTGCCTGCAGGTGTATGGGTGGGCGTGCGCTCGTGGCGCAGTTCCTGGGGCATGTCGAGCGGCATCTGGATCACGGGTTGTTCGGCGAGTACTTCGACCGACACCGACGCATGCGCTGCCCACAACGATCGGGCCGGCACGGCCAGGACACGGGCCTCCGACAGCAGAACCGGCCCGGCAACCGCCTCGGAGACGGGGAAGGCCGTGATGAGGACGTCCAGCTCACCACTGTGCAACCGCGTCATGGCTTCGTGGATCTGGTTCTCGTGGATGGTCACCTTGCAGTCGGGGTGGCGGATGGCGAAGAGTTCGAGGGCCTTGAGGAGCAGCTGCCCGGCCGCTGCCCCCAGGAATCCCGCTCGCAACAGGCCAGTGGTGCCGCGCGCGCGGTCCATCGCCCTGCGGACCGCCTCGTCCATGCCATGCACCAGTGGAGCCAGATCCGTGGCCAGGTCACGGCCGAGTGGGGTCAAGCTGACCTGGCGGCTGTTGCGCTCGAACAGCGGCGCGCCGATCCGTCGTTCCAGTTTCTTGATGGTCTGGCTGATCCGACCGGTCGTCAGACCGAGCTGCTCCGCGACCCGCCCGAAGTGCAGCTCCTCGGCCAAAGCCAGGAACGTCTGCACCTCCGTGCGTTCCAACAGCACTGCCACCCCCCGCGCTCCTGATGTGCACCAAACAGCCGTGGTCCGACCGCCCCTTGATCGCCTGCGCACCGGAACGGCTGAGCGGTCGACACGTTATCCCGACCAGGTGAAACAGGGGAACCGTGATGTTGCGGGTGATCCGTCAAGGCGCTTGGACCGAGTGCGGCTCATCGAGGCCCGCCGCCGACCACACCGGCGGCTGGGCCCTGACGGATCAGGCGCTGTCCGCGGACCCGCCGTCCCGTACGCCGTCCAACGCGGCCGGCAGGCCGACCGCGGCCAGGAGTTCCATGGGGAGTTCCTTGTCGGCCTGGCCGAGGACCAGGCCGAGCCAGCGGCCGCCGCCGGGGAGCGGCCAGGCGTGCATGCTCATGGTCACCTGGCTGAGGGTGCAGAACGGCTCGGGCAGGTCCTCCCTGCCACCGTCCCCGTACCCGGCCCAGAGGTCCACGACGAGCGGATCGCCCCAGCGCGCGGTGCACACCGCGATCAGGGCGTCCAGGCAGGCACTCAGCTCCGCGTCCACCTGTTCCCACACGTGCGGGTCCTGGCCGTCCCAGAAGTCCCGGCTCCGGTGCAGGACGCGGATCAGGTGGTCCGGGCCGCCGTCCCCGGTGGCGTCCTGGAACACCGTCTCGGGAAAGGGCCGTACGGCGAGGCCATCGATCAGCGCGAGGCAGGCCTCGGGGCTGGCGGCCGCGCCGGATCCGGAGTTCATGCTGTTCATGGGCAGGGAGCGTAAAAGACGGCACCGACAGCGCGGCCCCCCGGCCCGGCGGCCTGAAGAGTGAGTCCGATGTTCTCTGTGGTCGTAGGCGAATCAGGGATCGTTTGATCTTGGCGTTGGTGGTCCAGTTGTGCCAGATGCCGGCGGCCAGGGCGAGGAGTCGTTGTCACGGGCCCGCTACCGCCGCCTGGCCTGTGGCGCCTGGTCGAGCACCGCGCCACCAAGCCCTCCAGCCGCACGGGGCGCGCCGGCGTACCTCCACACCCGCACCGGCGGACGCATCGGCAGTCTCGCCCGCCTCCTACGCCAAGCCGCCATCACCGCCATCCTCGACAGCAGCGAACGGATCACCAAAGCCAGCCGGGAGACCATCACCCTCGCCCACCTCGCCGTAAAGAACAACCGCCCCTGACACCCGGCCGGCCGGGCGCACCACCAAGCGGCGCCCCGGCGCTGCATGACTCAAGACAGCGCTGCGGGTACACGGACCAGAAAGACGTTTCAATGCCGTTGTCAAGCCGCATCAGGTGCCGTCCGGACGAAATCACCCGGCTGGTGCGACGGTCACTTCGACGGCACGTCTCCGAAGGCGAAGCGCCAGGACCTCCATCTCGACGAGCGTGCCGGTGAGACCGTTCTGGGCGAGTTGACTGGCCTGTGCTCGTGCTTCGCCAAGGGATAGTTCCCGTGCGTCCCGGAGGGCCTGCAGCACGGGAACGAGGCTGGGCACGTCTCCAGACAGGCGAAGCCGCGCGGGCCCGTGTACCTGTAGCAGAGCTTGTCGAATGTTCTCGGGTGTAACGGGGCCGCTGTCTTGCTCGCACCACGCATTCGGGCAATCTGCGCATCGTCCTTCGGTGCCCCAGCGGAGCATGCCGCGGTGGAAGAACTGACCGACATCACAGGTCGCCGTGCCTCCGCAGGCACTGCACCTGCCTGTGACCTGCACTCCTTGTGTGATCACAGGGGCCTCCCCGGCCTTATGGGTCAATGCTGAGGGGATTCTCCCTCAGAGGTCGGCCTTGGCCGATCAGGTTTGCGATTGGCGAGGAGTCCTATTGAGCAGCTGCCGCTGGTGGTGTGAGTTCGTAGGGCCGTTGGTCTCGGAGAAGTGCCCACAGGACGTTGACTCGTCGCCTGGCCAGCGCCAGGACCGCTTGGGAGTGCCTCTTGCCCTCGGCTCGTTTGCGGTCGTAGTACCGGCGTGACTCCGAGCAGCAGGTGATGCTGCTCATGGCTGCCAGGAACAGGGCCCGTTGAAGACGTCGGTGGTAGCGCTTGGGGCGGTGACGATTGCCGCTGACTTTGCCTGAGTCCCAGGGCGCCGGTGCCAGGCCGGCGTACGTCGCCAGGCGGTCAGGGCTGCCGAAGAGATCCATGTCGCCGCCGATTGCGGCCAGGATCTCGGCTCCGAGCAGGTTGCCGATCCCGGGCATGCTGGCAACGATGACGGCCTGCTTGTGGGCGTGGAAGGAGTCTCGATCTGCCGGTCGATCTCGTTGATCTTCTCGTTGAGCACGATCACTTCGCGGGCGAGGGTGGCGACCATTACCGCGACCGTCTTCTCTCCAGCGACGCTGGTGTGCTGCCGTTCGGCGGCCTCCATCGCTGTGCGGGCCAGGGCTCCGCACCAGCGCAGCTTCCGGTTCCGCAGCCACTGCTCGAGGCGGCTGGCGCCGAGGCGGCGGATGGCAGCTGGTGTCTGGTAGCCGGTGAGGAGAACCAAGGGACCGTGGTTGCCCAGGTCGAGGGCGCGCTCGAACGCAGGGAAGATGCCAGTCAGGAGGCCGCGAAGGCGGTTTACGGCTCGAGTGCGGTCGCAGACCAGGTCGGCACAGCGACCGGTGAACAGACGGAGCTCGATGATGGCTTCGTCGCCGGGCCTGATCGGCTGCAGATCGCGGCGCATGCGGGCCTGGTCGGCGATGACGTGCGCGTCACGGGCATCGGTCTTGCCCTCGCCGCGGTATCCGGCCGTGGCCCGGTTCACCGTCCGCCCGGGGATGTAGAGAACCTGCTGGTCGTGATTGAACAGGAGAGCAATGACCAGCTCAGCCCCGCCGTCGGCCAGGTCGATAGCCCAGATCACCTCGTCGCCCGGGGCGAGAACGTCGGTGATCAGCTGCAAGAGGTCAGGCTCGTCATTGGCCACCCGCCTCGATAACAGCTTGGTGCCCTCTCCGTCGATGACGAAGCAGTGGTGGTGGCCCTTGCCAGCATCGATGCCGGCCCAGATGCGATTCATTCGTGATCCCGGGTGAGTCGTACGGATTCGTGCAGACGACCTCGCCGGCGTTGTCCTACTCAGCGATCTACTCGCACCTCTCAATGAGCGGCCCCGGCCGTCGGTGGGGTCCCGGGTGGCTTTGTTCACGGGTTGTGAAGTCAGTTGTTCATGGGTTTGGCAGGCACCCGGATCCACGGTCGGGTGATGTTCACGAGTTTTGAAGTCACTGGGGTTCTTGCCAGGGCAGCATCGGGATGCTCCTGGTGAAAGGGCCTGGTCATGCCGCAGATGTCGAAGGTCGAGCTGTACGCGGCGATCCGGCGTGACCACCGCGGCGGCATGAAGATCCGGGAGATCGAGCGCAAGTACAACGTGTCGTGGCGGACGGTCCGCAAGGCCGTGGACTCGGTCTGGCCGGAGCCGCGGAAGCAGCTGCCGCCGAGGCCGACCGCGTTGGACCCCTACAAGCTGGTGATCGACGGGATGCTCCAGGCGGATCTGGACGCGCCGCGCAAGCAGCGGCACACGATCACGCGGATCTTCCATCGCCTGGTCGAGGAGCACGCGGCGGACGTCTCTTACCAGATGGTCCGCCGCTACGTCTCCGACCGGAAGCCGCAGATCCTCGTCGAGTCGGGGAAGGCGCCGGTCTAGGCGTTCGTGCCGCAGACCCACCAGCCCGGCATGGAGGCCGAGGCCGACTTCGGCGACGTGACCATCCGGCTCGCAGGCGAGCTTGTGACCTGCTATTTGTTCTCCTTCCGCCTGTCCTACTCGGGCAAGGCCGTCCACCGCGTCTTCGCGTCCTGCGGCCAGGAGGCCTTCTTCGAGGGGCACGTTCACGCGCTTCGGACGCTGGGCGGCGTCCCACGGAGCAAGGTCCGCTACGACAACCTGAAGGCCGCCGTCGCCCGGGTGCTGGGGCTGAGCCGGGCCAGGGTGGAGGCCGACCGGTGGATCGCGTTCAGGTCGCACTTCGCGATCGAGAGTTTCTACTGCCGTCCGGGCATCGAGGGCGCCCACGAGAAGGGCGGAGTGGAGGGCCAGATCGGCTACTTCCGCCGCAACCACTTCACCCCGGTGCCCGAGGTCGACTCGCTGGCCGAGCTGAACGAACTGGTCGATCAGTGGGATCTGCGCGACGGACGGCGCCGGATCGGTTCGCGGCCCCGGACGATCAACGAGTACTTCCAGGTCGAGCGGCCGCTGCTGATGCCGCTGCCTGAGGAGCCGTTCGAGACGGGCCGGCTGTTCACTCCGAGGGTCGACCGCTACAGCCAGATCGCGGTCCGCACGAACCGGTACTCGGTGCCGGTCCGGCTGATCGGCAAGCGGGTCAGGTTGATGCTGCATGCCTCCCACCTGGTGGTTTACGACAGGAACGTGGAAGTGGCCCGGCATGAGCGTCTGATCGCGAAGGGCGGCTGCCGCCTGGATCTGGACCACTACCTCGAGGCCCTGATCCGCAAACCGGGTGCCTTCCCCGGCGCTACCGCGCTCGAACAGGCCCGTTCCGCGGGCAAGTTCACCCCGGTCCATGACGCCTGGTGGGCCGCGGCGGTCAAGGCCCACGGAGACACCGCCGGCACGAGGGCACTGATCGAGGTGCTGCTGCTGGGCCGCCACGTCTCTCACGAACATCTCGTCGCCGGGCTGGCCACTGCCCTGCGGGCCGGAGCTCTGACCGCGGACGCGGTCGCGCTGGAGGCCCGCAAGGCCGCCCAGGCGGAGGACGAGCCGGCCGGACTCGCGTCGTCGGCTGGAGCCGCCGGTGAGGCGACGGTGACGTTTCTGCACGAGTGGCGGCTCGCGCACCTTCCCCCCGACACCAGGCCCTGCCCTCGGTGACCCACTACGACCAGTTGCTCCGACGCCGTCGCGCCAGCGGCGGTGAACACCGCGAGGGAGAAGCACAGTGACCCTGCCCCGCCAGCGAGGGCTGACCGAGCAGGCCGCCAACACGGCCATCGACACCGCCTGCCGCCTGCTGCGGCTTCCGTCGATCAGGAACGAGTTCGCCGACATCGCCGACCGGGCGATGAAGGACCAGATGACCTACCGCGGCTTCCTCGCCGAACTCCTGATGGCCGAGTGCGACGACCGGGCCCGGCGCCCTTCGGAACGGCGGATCAAGGCAGCAGGCTTCCCCCGGGACAAGTCCCTGCGGACCTTCGACTTCGACGCGAACCCCAACATCGACGCAGCCGCCATCCCACCCTCGCCAGCTGCGAATGGATCAAGAAGAGCCAGCCGCTCTGCCTGATCGGCGACTCCGGCACCGGAAAGTCCCACATGCTGATCGCGCTCGGCACCGAGGCCGCCATGGCCGGCTACCGGGTCAAGTACGTGCTGGCGACCAAGCTGGTCAACGAGCTCGTCGAGGCAGCCGACGAGAAGCAGCTGACCAAGACGATCGCCCGCTACGGCCGCGTCGACCTGCTCTGTATTGATGAGCTCGGCTACATGGAACTCGACCGCCGCGGCGCCGTCCTCTTCCAGGTCCTGACCGAACGCGAGGAGAAGAACAGCGTCGCCATCGCCTCCAACGAGTCCTTCGGCGGCTGGACCAAGACCTTCACCGACCCCCGCCTCTGCGCGGCCATCGTCGACCGCCTCACCTTCAACGGCACCATCATCGAAACCGGCACCGACTCCTACCGGCTCGCCAGCACCCGAGCCCGCGCCGAGCACGCTGAAGCCAGCTGACGGGAGCCCTCTGCTGGTCCGCTGCCCAAAGGCAGCGGACCAGCCAAGCCTCATGACCTGCTTCATTCTCCGAGTGCGAACGACGCCCGTTCTTGCCACTTCACGCCGTCGTGCACCATGAGTTCAACCGCGAGACGTGAGACGTGAACGGGAGCCTTCCGGCGAGGTCAGCCTCGATCTCCTCCAAGACGGCGTCTTCCTGCCCTTGAGCGATGGTCAGGTGCGGCACGATCTCGGCGAACCGGCCGCCATACGGCGGAGCCTCAGGCCAACGATCAGCGATTGCCTCCGTGAGCTGCCGCAACTGCGTGTCAGGCTCGGGAACGAGATACAGCACTTCCGGGAGCCGTCCACATCTCTCGAACCGCAGGTCAAAGGCCTGATGGCTGCCCAGCACATCCGCGAGAGCGGAGTAGACGAGCGCATCTATTCGGCTCTCCTCAAGGAACGGGAAGAGCACGGTGACGTGGGCTGGGACCCCGGCCTGGGCTGAGGGGTCGAGCCGTTCACGCCACCCACGGACGGCCGGCTCCGCCTCCGGGATCCGGACGATGAGCCCCGTCTGGCCCGCCTGAAACGCACTGGTGCTGTCATCTGCCATGACACCGCATGGTGTCATCTCTGCCGCAGACAGCACGGCTCCTTTTCCGCGGAACGATCACGACGATCTGCGAAGCAGGTCTACGAGCGGGACGCCCACGACGCTGCCGCTGCCGCTATTTCCCGTGAACATCCAGAGTGCAGATGATCACTGAACGCCGCCGGAACCCACGAACAAACGCTGTCGGTTGAAGTGAACGAAGCCAGTCAATCACATCAAGATGGTCAAACGCCAGATGTTCGGACGAGCCAAGCTCCCCCTGCTCCGCAAACGCGTCCATCTCACAGCCGCAGCAAACAGGTGACCCGGAGCCAGGACTGTCACACCCCTGCGGCATGCTCGCCAGCATGAACGAAGACGCCTTCTGGCAGCTCATCGAGGACTGCAGACAGACTGAACCCGACCCGGACGCCGAACTCCTTGCAGCCACGCTGACAGAGCGGCTTGCCCAGTCCCCATTGTCGCTGGTCATCGGCTTTGCCGAACAGCTGGCATGGGCGCTCTACCGGCTGGACCGCAAGGAATACGGACACAACCTGTCCGATGACGCCTTCCTCTACACCCGTGCCGCGGTCGTCGCTGCTGGCCGCACCGAATTCGACAGCGTCCTCCAGGACCCTGCGGCCTTCGCTCCTTACGCCATCGACCTCATCTGGGCCGAGCCCCTGCTCTACACACCGGACCGGGCATACAAGCGCATCACCGGGGACGAGTGGGACCGCAATACCCGCTACTCCTACGAATCCTGCTCCAACACCGAGGGTTGGGCTGATTGAACGGCATGGCCTGCGGGTGGTGACGAGCTCCAGCGCCGGTGATCGTCCTCACGGAATGTGTGCCAGAACCCAGGTCTCACCTACGCAGCCTGCCGTCATCTACGAGCGCGAGCGAGGCAGCTCCTGGGCAGAGATCGCCCAGTACCTGGGCCAGAGGCGGAAGAGTGATTTGCCGTGAACCTGGACGGCTGGAACACAGCCTTTGACGTCCCCTATCGGCGCGACGACACCGGCCGAAAGCGCATACCGCAGCTGCCCACGGCAGCGTACGACCCGGCCTGGGCATGCGACCTGCTCGATACCTGGGCCAGGAGCCGGCTCATTGGGATCGACGCCGTGAGCTCCGGCCTGGTCATGGCTACGCCGGAGAATGAGCTCCCGTCGGAGACCCCGTAGCGGAGTTCGCTGGGAAGCGTCCCGGAGGCAGCACCCCCGCCGCCAGGCGCTCTCTCCCTCCGTATACTCCCGGTGTTCCGGCGGGGGCCGGTCCGTACGTGGCCGTCGTCGGCTCTCGCGAGCCGGCCGGCGCTGTCCGGCTCGGGCAGGTGGGCCAGTCGCGGGCGGACGAGGACGGGTGGAGAGGATCACGCGCGTGGGCTTGGCAAAGGACCTCGGCGGTCCGCTTCGGTCCGTCAGGGTGGGGGGCGTGTCGGGCCCCGTTCGGCGCCCGCGGACCGGCGGGGGCGACGGCGTCCCGCGTTCGCTCCGTGAGCCCGCGGCCCGCCGTGCGCGCGCCGCCGCAGGTGGTGGCGGACGGGTACCCGCCGGGGTCCTGCGGTCGGTCGGGGTTCCGGCGACCGCCCCGAAGCCCGTCACGGCCGGCCCGGTGGTGCCGCCGGTGTCCACGCCGGCGCGGCAGCCTTGAGCACGGGCACCCTGGGGTCCGCGGCGTCGTCCGGGGGCGGTGCCGACGCGTGGCGGGTCGAGGTCGATGCGGCGCCGGGCCGCCTGGTCGTGGCCGGGGTGATCGGCAAGGCCCGGGAGCACGCGCACGCCGCCGTACAAGTACTGGCGTGCGGGTCCGGCAGAGTGCTGCTGAGCGACGGGCGGGACGAACTGCCCGTACGAGCCGCCGTCATCCCCGCCGGGCACACGCATCGCGTGCGTCCGGCACCGGGGCCGCCGCCGATGGGGGTGATGGTCTACCTCGACGCGGACACCATCGCCAGACGCGCCCTGCACGACACCGCGGCCCGTGGTGGGGTGGCCGGCTGGGCCGCCGCGGCGTCCGTGTTCGCCGAGGCCGAGCCGCCGTCCGTCGCCGTGTCGGCGGCAGGCGTGCTGCGGGCGCTGGACAGGCTCGGCGCCGCTGCCCCCGGGCAGCCCCGGCACCCGGCCCTCGCAGCGGCGCTGGCGGCGCTGCCGGGCGCGGTGGCGGACGGACCGGTGCGGGTGGGCGACGTCGCCGCCCGGGCCGGGGTGTCCGCGAGCCGGCTGGGGCACCTGTTCGCCGAGCAGTTGGGCTGGTCGTTCCCGGCGGCGGTGCGGTGGGCGCGGCTGCACGCCGCGATCGTCTCGGTGCGTGGTGGGGCGAACGCCACCGAGGCCGCGCACGCCGCCGGGTTCTCGGACAGCGCTCACCTGACCCGCGTGTGCAAGGCCATGTTCGGCATCACCCCCTCCCAGGCCCTGGCCGCCGCCCACTGGACGCCGGCGGCCGACGGCCCTGATATGCGGCGGGGCCGGTAGCGGATCCGTTCAAGCCCGCCGGGCACCGCGGCCGCGAGGCTGCCGGTATGCCTACAACAACCGCCGCGGCGCCCGCTGTCACCTCCGCAGGATTCCTGGTCCGGTACGCGTACGTGCCCTTCATGTTGCTCGGCGTCAACGGTGCCGCCATCTGGCTGGTCGGCGCCGGAGCCCCGAAGCCGTGGCTGCTGGTGGTGTTGGCGTTCGCGGTGGGCTGCTCGTTCGCCGCCGAACGCGTGCTCCCGTACCTGCCCGCGTGGAACACCCCGCGCGGGGACAGCCGCCGCGACACCGTCCACGCGTTCGTCAATGAGGTGTTCACCCTTGCCGGACTCGCCGTCGTACCCGCGGCCGCCGCGCTCACACCGGCCCCGGGGGCGTGGCCGGACAGCTGGCCGCTGTGGTGCCAGGTGCTGCTCGCCGTCGCCGTCGCCGACCTCGGCATCACCCTCGTACACCGCGCCAGCCACCACGTCGGCTGGCTGTGGCGGCTGCACGCCGTCCACCACAGCGTCACGCGCTTCTACGGCTTCAACGGTCTGATGAAGCACCCGCTCCACCAGAGCCTCGAGACCCTCGGGGGCGTCACCCCGCTGCTGCTGCTCGGCATGCCCCTCGACGTCGCCTCCGTCCTGGCCTTCGCCGTCGCCGTCCAGCTACTACTCCAGCACTCCAACGCTGATTACCGCACCGGCCCGCTCACCAAGGTCCTCGCCCTCAACCAGGGCCATCGGTTCCACCACCTGAAATGGGCCGGCATCGGAGACGTCAACTTCGGCCTTTTCACCCTCGTGTGGGACCACGCCATGCGCACCTACACCTACGACCCGGACCGGCGGTTCACCTCCGAAGACCTGGGCATGGCCGCCAAGCCCGACTACCCGGCTGCCTACCTCGCCCAGCTCGCCGAACCGTTCCGGCCCGGCCGGCCGAAAACAGGCACGCCGAACACCGGCGTGACGCGGACCGGCACCCGCTCCTGACGTCCGTCCGGGCGTCCTTGATCACGCATGTGGCCACCGCCACTCCCCCAAGCGGGCCGATCGCGTCGTCTTCCTGGACGGCGGCCAGATCGTGGAGGAAGGCAGCCACGACGAACTGCTGCGCCTCGGCGGCCGCTACGCCGCTTTCTGGAACGCTTCCCTGGCTCCGGGCAGCGCGTGATGAGCCGGACCACGGCGGTCGGACCGTGCCGACGGACCTGCCGGAGCCGGCGGGCACCCTGCCCTTCCGTCAGAAGTGTTCAGGCAGCCGAGATTCGATGTTCGTGGTGGCGCGGATCAGCTGGGTCAAGGCTTCGTCGGACGTGGCTCTGACTCCCGCGAGGCGGGCTGCGGCGGCTGTCTGGTAGCCGCCGGCGTAACAGACAGCGAGCTGACCACGGGTGAGCTGGACGTCGCTTTGGGCGCGGGCCCCGATGATCTGGCCTGTGCCGTCCTTCACTTCCAGGGTGTACGACTCCCGGTTGCCGCCATTCTCGTGTTCGATCCCGACCGGGATCCGAGGGCCATGTCGTTGGACCAGTCTGGCAGCCGGATGGCCTCAGGGATATCGAGGAGACGGCGCATCCAGGGTGCCATGCCTCCGCTGTCAGACGGTAGCGGAGGAGGTTGTGGAGCAGCGCGGGGTACGGGGGAAGGGCGGAGCGCCGGAAGTGGACGGCGGGGGCGCGGGTGTGGTGACCGCCGAGGAAGGCCATCTCTCGTTCACCGTCTCTGCGTCCGCTACCCAAAAGTCGTGCACGGTGAGGTCCGTGGCCGAGTCGCGGTTGGCGCTTCGTGGAGAGGGACAGGACGCCCGTCGTCGCTTGGTCCAGCGCGAAGCGGTAGGTGATGAGCTGCTGCTTGTCGTCCATCCAGGCGTACCACCAGTCGGGGCGCTGTACGGGCCTGTTCCACTGCCGGGCTGGGGTCTGTTGCGAAAATGGATCTTGTTCAGTCAGGATCACGTCCTGCGGGTGTGATCCTGACACATTGCCGGTAGCCCGGCGTGAGCCGCAGACATCAAGCCGGGCCGTCCGCACGTAGCGCGTCGGCCTGCTGAGTACATCCGGCACAGGGTTGGTAAGGCACTGCGCCAACGTTCGGTAACGTACGTCTCTTCGGGCACCGTTGGGGCCTGGAGTCCAAAAGGTGTGCCGATGACGCCTGGTGAACTGCCTGTCGTGTGGAGCCTGCCCTCCGAGGACGCCCGAGCCGGATGGCGGGCTCTCTGGTGGACCGTCGGACCGAGCAACGAACTCGCGGTGATGCTGGTCCACGAACGGAACCTCCACCGCTCCCCGTACATCAGAGGATGGGTCGGGTGGCGCGTGGTGGCTCCGTGCGACGGCGTATTGGTTGTGATCTCGGACGGAGTGGAGCACCGCACTCCGGTCACCGGCATAACCGCGAATACTGGCCACCTGGCCCTGCTCTCGTGGTCACGGTTCTTGCTGGCGTCATACCGTACATACCAGGACGGGACCGGGACCTGGGAGAGCAACGCGATTGTGTACTCCCCAGGGGGATACCCGATAAGTCATATCTGTATCGGCGATGACATCGACTACATCATCACCGACCGCGACGGCGGCATCTGGACCTCGCACGGCGACGAGGGCATTTATGGAAGCCACCCTGCGTCCAGTGAGGGCCTGGCCCGCTGGAACACCGACGGCGGCCAGACCTGGGGCCCTCTGGGACGAGGACGACTCCCTGTACTGCCCCTCGGCGGGATCGCGGGCGCGACCGAGGAGGACGTGGCCTGGCTCGGCTGGTACAGCCACGAAGGTTCCTTCCTGTCTCGGGTCGATCCCGCCACCGGCAGCGTCACTAGCTACCGCCACCCCCTGAGAAACACCGATGGCATCGCCGTCCGGGGCACCCGGATGCTTCTCAGCCACCAGTTCCACAACCGGCCCGGCGTCGAACTGAACCGCGCCGAACTCGTCGACGATGCCTGGGTGATCACCTCTCAGGAACAACTGCGACTACCGGAGCCGGTAACCAGGCGCTGCGTCCAGGGCCGCGATGGTGTCCTCTGGATCCGCGGCGGCGACACCTGGGTACAGTTCGAAGCCTGAGCCGCCAAGAACCGACTGCACGATCCCTCCCCCGCACCCAGGGTGGCGGCTGCGAGCGGGGCCCCTGCCGGGGCCTGTTGCGACAGTGCTGGTCACAGCCATTCATTGATAGCTGCGATGAGCACCTCGCTTCGTAGCGGACGGCCCATCCACGACGGAACCTGCAACGGAGCGATCACCGCCCACGACTCATCAGTCAGCTCATGACGACGCACCACGAAGGGACCAACGACCAACCCACTTTGCGGACACGCCTCAGTTAGGGCCTGCCCGGCGGATCATGTGACTGTCGGATTGCCGGCTCGTTGTGTCTGGCATGGGGCGGGGTGATCTGACGAATGCCGAGTGGGTCCGGCTGGAGCCGCATTCGCCGGTGTCGGGGCTGCGCGGGGGACGGTGGAACGACCACGGCAGAGTGATCAACGGGATCTTGTTCCGGGTCCGGACGGGCATACCGTGGCGGGACCTTCCCGAGCGATTCGGCAGCTGGAAGACTGTTTATGAACGGCACCGGCGTTGGACGGCAGATCAAACACACCATCCCCGAACCGAAAGACCAGCGGGCCAACCGTAAACGCCGCGGCAGTGGGGGCGGCCGACTCACCGGCTTCGACAGCGAGATCTGCAAACGCCGGAACGAAGTCGAGCGGACGATCAACCGGCTCAAGACCTCCCGGGCCGTCGCCACCCGCTACGACAAGAGGGCCTACGTCTTCCATGGCACCGTCACCACCGCGGCTGTCCGGCTTGGCTCCGGGGCTGAGTCGGCTTGCAGTCTCAGTCCCCGAGGAACCACAGGTACAGGCCCTGTCCGTCGAGAACTACCTGGCCCAGCTCGATCAACTCGCGCGCGAACTCAGGAGTCAACACGCCTGCAGGCAGCCGCGGTACCTCCTCCAACAGGGTGTACACCTGCCTGTGATTGAAAACGGTGTCTGCGTACGGCAGCAGGTGTCCCAGCATTGGGAACGCTGACTGATCAAGACCAGCCAGCTCAGGACCCCAGACCACACCGTGCTTCGCGCGGGCCTCGATCGTGCCGTTCTCGCCTCGGACCTGAAGGTTAATCACGGTCAGACCCTATGGCCTCATGCTCCGCCGGACAGGCCTGCTCGGCGCGGTCGTCAACGAGGCCTGCGACGTCTCGCCCTGGCTGGCTCGACGCTTGCTGCGCTGGTCAGCACACCGGATCTCCGACGCCGACATGGCCGAGCGCTACGAGGAGGAATGGCTCGGCCTGCTCGATGAGCGCCCCGGCAAACTACTCAGACTGACCTTCGCCTTTTGGATCACGATCAGGTCGACCCGGACTCTCCGTGGCCTCTACCGGATTAGGGCAGAGGAGTCCTCGCCCACCAGTCCAGAGAATGCTGAGAGCACCTCGTATCGCCGACGGTCTGGCCACATCGTCCGCAGCCACTACCGCAGGGTCCCTCGCGGACGCGGGTGGCTGGAAGCCGGGGGCGCAAGCGCGAGGGGGGCAGGTCCGTGCCCGAGAGGGCGGTGCATGGTGCTCACCGCCGAAGTCTCGCAGCACGGCTATCGGCACGTCGGATGGGGGACGACATCACAAGCCGATGCCTTCGGTGGCGGCGTCTTCCCACTTCTCGCCGTCGTCGAGGTATCCCCAGAACACCGCGCTCTTGGCCGACCAGCCACCCTGGGCGCGGAGCCTCTCGGCGCGCTTGCCCTTCTTGCGGCCAGTGGTGACGACGCCGCGACGTCCGGAGTGGCCGATGGTGCAAGCTCCAGGCCGGCCTGCTCGGCGGCCCGGGTCATTGCGCGGCCGCAGGAGTCGGGGGCGAGCCGGGAGGTGCCCAGGTGTCCCCACTGGTCCACGGGCCGGAAGGCGGGCCCGCCGGGTGCGGCGCCGGCGGCGAGCTTGGACTGCTGCCAGGCGAGCCAGCAGCGGACCGGGCAGGTGTCGGGGTGCTCGCCGTAGGCGACTGCGACGTCGCGGGGCGGGCGGCCCTTGACGCTGGGGACGAGTACTTCGAGCCCCTCGGAGACGAGCGTGATGTACGGGTCGTCGAGGGCGCTCATCTCCTCGTTGCACCCGGTGATGGAGAACCGCAGTGTGTTGATCGACCGGTCCCGGAGCTGGGCCAGCTCGGGAAGGACGCGCGTACACCGTCGCCGGGCGTCCGGCCTCGGGGCCCGGGTGCGGTCGGCGGAGTTCATCTTGCGGAGGTCGACAGGGGTGAGCGGAACGGCCTTGCCCCGGCCGCGGGCCATCCGCTTCGGGTCGTTCCTGAACTTCTTGACCAGCTGTCGGGCCGCGAGGGTCGCCTCCTTGGGCACGGCGGCGCCCTGGGACCGCGCGGTGACCGTAACGCCGGTGATGCGGCGGTCAATCGAGTTGGGGGCGGCCTCCTTCACCTCGTCCAGCCACACCGTGACGCCCCGCCATCGTGCCCTTGGTGACGGCGGTCAGCGCCAGCGGGGTGCCGGTCCGCTCGGCGAGCCAGCCACGGAACTCCGGCCAGAGCTTCCAGTCGCCGGCATACGAGGCCGTGGTCTTCTTCGGTCGGGCCGCCGCGATGTGCTCCTCGGCGCCCCGCCCCAGCTCGTCAAGCACGGCGGGGGCCGGGTCGTGCGCGAACAGCCCGGTGTCAGCGGTCAGCGCCGGTCCTCGACGAGCTCGGCGTCGAACACCACGCGATCCAGGGCCGTGGAGTTCCCCGGGTCTGTCGGTCCGCCTCGCTGCCGACGGGGTCATGCTCCTGCCTCCCGTCGCGGTTGGCCTGGCTCAGCCGTGTGAGATGTGTCGATGAGTTCCGCTCGTCCGGTGTTGTGCGCGACCGGGCGCCACCGGGCCGCGTCGTGTCCGGGCGTGCCACGCCACGGCTCGGCCGCGGCGATGAAGAGGTTCCAGGCCTTGGCCAGTTCATGCTCCGGCCGGGGCACCCCGCGCTGTTCCGCCTGCTCGATCGCGGTGAGCTTCTCCACCTGGCCCGCGAGCATCAGCTCTACGGCCAGGGCCATCTTGTGCTCGGCGCTGTCCGGATCGTGTGCGACCAGCTGCTCAGCCGTGCGCTCGTAGACGAAGAGCACGATCGCCTCAACGTCTTTGCTCGTGACGTCGATCGCGGAGTGCAGCTGTTGCAGATCGGACATTCGTGCCCCTCTCGTCCCGGGCGCCCTTGGACCGACCCCTCGTCATGTCGGTTTATCACTCCGGATATGGCATCGGCATCTTATCCACCCTGCTCGTCGGCGCCGGTGTCCTGGCACTGCTCTTGTACGGCCCCACATGGGCCATGCCCGTCGCGGGCGCGCTCGCCGCCGTGACGCTCATGGCCGCCGCCATCGGTGTGCTCGTCTCTGTTACCCGAAACTGACCTTGGGTTAGAGACTCATGCCCCGGTGCTCCCCGGCGCGTACGGGCGTCAGCCACGCCGATGCCGTTTTGCGCTCCGGAGTGCCGGAGGTAGCGGGGTCCAGGGGAGCCTTTCCGCAGTCTGGCTCGGCCGTACAGAAGGCGGAGAGCTCAGCTGCATCGTCGTCATGGGCCACATGGGCGTGGAAGCGCTGGCCTGAGGACCATTCAGCACGGTTGTTTTCCCGCACGTGGTTCCATCACTGTGACGTTTTTCGCGAACGGGATGGCCTTTCCGACGCTCCGGCAGAACACCACTGAACTGCCCCTACAGGGTTCAGAAACAGGCGCCTCAGTTGAGGTCGGTCGTGGACGCGAGGAAAGATGTGATCGCGTGGTTGAAGAGTGCCGTGCTCTCGAGGTTGATCATGTGGGCTGCCGAGGCGAAGCGGTGGTGCCTGGCATCGGGAACGGTTTGGGCGATGGCTTGAGCGTTTGACGAGATGTCGCTGCTGTCGAGTTCACCGTCGAGAACCAGGGTGGGCACGCCGATGGAGGCCAGCCGGTCCGCTGCGCCGACTTCTTTTGGTGTCCCCGCCCCGAGCCCGCGGGCGTGCCGCACGACGTTGGCGGACGCCGACGCACGTATCCGCTCGCGCAGTGTGCGGCTGACCTGGAACGGTTCACGGTGCGGCCCGTCCACCCACATTCTGAGGAAGTGCTCCACGAACCGCTGCGCGCCGCCGTCGGGGTCGCCCATCGCGGCGATCTGCTGTGCGGTGTGGTGCGCGACGTAGGGGTCGGCGAAGGGCCGGCCGCTCACCCCGGGCGAGGCGAGGACCAGTGCCGACACGGACTCCGGGTGGGCGATCGCCGTATCGACGGCGGTCCGCGCCCCGAGGGAAAGCCCTACGAGCGTGGCGCGAGGGACATCGAGGTGGGTGAGCAGAGCGTGCAGATCGTCGTGGTTGGCGTAGTCCCCGGCCACGGTGGAGGAACGCCCGTGGCCGCGGGCGTCATAGCGGATGACGCGGTACCCGAGGCCCGCGAGCCACGAGAACTGCTCGTTCCACATGTTCAGGTCGAGCATGCCGCCGTGCAGCAGTACGACGGTGGGTCCTTCGCCGGCCGACTCGCAAAAGAGCTCGCCCGCCTCGACGGGTACGGTGGTGGCTGTGACCGCGTGTGTCCGCGCATGCGTCATCGTGGGTCGTCTCCTCGTTCCGTGGCGTGCGGCGGGGCGTCCGCGTCCTGTGCGAGGTCCTTGAACTCCTCGCCAAGGCGACGGAGCACGTGCAGAGCCGTCGTGACGTCACCGGCGGTCAGATCGGACAGCCGGCGCCGCAGTTCGCTTTCCTCGGCTTCCTGAATGCCCCCGATGATGGCTTCCCCTTTCGGGGTGAGCCGGATCAGGCGCGAGCGCCGGTGCTCCGGGTTCGGGGCGCTCTCAGCCAGCCCCAGGACTGTCGCATCGTTCACCAGACGCTGGACCGGCTGCCGGTCCAGGCCCAGCACGCGAGCCAGTTGAGGAACCGTTCGGGGGCCGCCCCTGCGCAGTTCGTCCATCACCGCATGCTGACCGGCTGTCATCCCCGTGCCCATCAGCTCCCGCTCCACGGCACGCACGACCGTACGGTGCAGCGGCCACAGGCTGCGGATCACTTCGTACAGCAGAGGCCCCAACGGGGGCTCATCCTGCGGGCGTTCATCGACACTCACGATGTCATCATGACAGCTTAGGTGTCGATATGGCTACCGGTTTAGAGGGCAAGGCCTGAGCACGTTCACTCGTACGCGACGGGGCAAGTTAGGGGCTCTGGCAAGATTTTCGTAGCCCGAGATCATCCCTGTGCAGCGGTCGGTCGATGGGTGCAGCTCATGTGCAGGAACTGTTGCGCAGGCCGTGAGGGCGCGGTCTGTCCCGGTCAGGAAAGCCGCAAGTCGGGGGAAGAACGTGAACGCCCACAGCCCCGGTCACGGTCGGAGGTTCGTGGCTGTCGATCCCTTGCGGACTGATGCACGACGGCTCCGGCGGCCTGGAGCTGGGCCAGGCCGTCGTAGCAGTAGGAGCACAGTTGTGCCGTGCACACCGGGGTGTCGTCGCCGGGGTGGAACGCGAGGACGGGCTGACCACGTTGCTCGCACAGGGTGTCATCGCTGTGCGGCAACGTGTCGCCGTCCAGGTGCCCGCCGGGCAGGTGGAAGTCGCCGACGATGTGCCCGGTCTTCGGGGGGCGGCCCTGAGGGACCTCGACTGGCTGATCGGCGCAGGCGCCTGGCGGTGGGGAGGTGGGCGCCCGGTCAGGCGGGAAGGGGCATCAACAGTAGAGGCTTGGTGGTGGGCTGGGGGGAGCCTCCGGCGGGTTCGAGGGTGAGTCCGACGGCGCCCGCGTCGGTGGGGTTACCGGTCAGGACGACGGTGCCGTCGTCATGGATGAGTCCGGCCGGGCGCATGGTGCCGTCGTGGTCCAGCCACAGCTGGTAGGTCTTGCCCGGTGCGGGTGCGGGCAGGTTGGCGGCGGTGAAGACGGCCTTGTTCTGCCGGTCGGAGGCGACGACGGTGGTCAAGGCGCCGTTGGCCGCCCGTCCGTGGACGGTGCGCGCATCCGGGGCCGCCAGAACGGCGCTGACCACATCGAGTTTCTGCTGGGCCTGGCGGGCCTGCTGCTTGTAATCCTGTCCGTTCTGCGTCTGCCACACCGCGATGCCGCCCAGGGCGGCGGCTGCAACGCTTGCGGCCAACGCCAGGGGCACGGCCCTGCGGCGCAGCATGCCGCCGGGGGCGGGTTTGGTGGCGGGGACGGGGGTGCGCGGCGGAAGCTGGCGTACGTCGTCGATGGCGGCCATGACCTGCGCTTTGGCTGCCGCGGGCGGTGGCTGGGAAACGGCTGCCGCCAGGCGGGCCGCGGTCGCCTCGAACTCTGCTACCTCCTGCTGGCAGGTTTCGCAGGCTTGAAGGTGAGCCTCGAAGACCTTGCGTTCGCCGTCCTCGAGTGCACCGAGAGCGTAGGCGGCCGCGAGGGTATGGGCGTCGGTGGCGTGGTGTTTCATGTGGTCACCCCCATGCAGTCGCGGAGCCGGATCAGCCCGTCGCGCATGCGTGTCTTGATGGTCGGAAGCGGTGTGCGCAGGGCTTCGGCGACTTCACGGTAGGTCAGCCCCTGGTAGTAGGCCAGCGTCACGGCCTGGCGCTGGATTTCGGTCAGGCCGCGCAGGCAGCGGCGGACCTGCTCGGACTCCAGGCGGGTCTCGACCTGTTCGGCGACCTCGTCGAAGGCGGTGGTGTGCTCGCGCGCGGCCTGGGCGTGCTCGCGGTCGGCGGCGGCCTGGGCGGAGCGGACCCGGTCCACGGCCCGCCGGTGGGCGATCGTCGCCGCCCAGGCGGTAACGGAGCCGGCGTCGGCGCGGTAGCGGGCGGCCTGACGCCACAGGTCGATCATGACCTCCTGCGAGACCTCCTCTGACTGGGCCCGGTCGCGGACGACTTTGACCACGATCCCGAAGACCAAGGGCGCGAGGGCGTCGTAGAGGGCCGAGAAGGCCTGTTTGTCACCGTGGGCAACCTTTTGCATGACGTCGCTCAAGTCGCTGCGGGCGAGGTCGGCGGAGCGGCCGGTGTTGAAGGGGATCGGTTGGTTCACCTGCGGCGCTCCGGCCGTGGTGAGGAGGCGAAGAGGCGGCCTGGGGCGGCCGTCGGGGGGCGGGGCGTCCATCGCATGCCGGTCCTTGAGTCTCGTCTGTGCGGGGCCGGACCGCCCCCACGGGACTGTCCGGCCTTTGGAAACCTGTGCGTGTGTCGATGGTTCTTCGTAGCGGACCGCACCGCGGATGGGAGCCTCTTCGTCAGCCGCACCGTCCGGGGTTAGCCCTTTGGAGGGAAGGTGGCGGAATGTGCCAAGCCGGTCGGGGAGCGGCCGCGAAGAGGGCGTGTGAGGGAGCTCAAAAGGTGTTCACGAGGCTTCCCCACCGGCCGCGCGGGACCTCCGTGCGGCCGCGCATCCTCACCGGAGGTAAGAGACATGGTTCGTGTGCGACGAGGTCTGGTCGTGGCCCTGGCGGCCGGCGCGGTCGTGGTGGCGGGCGCGTCGGCCGCTTCAGCCGACGCGGGCGGGCAGGGTGTTGCCGCGTACTCGCCGGGGGTGGGCTCGGGCAACCTCATCCAGGTACCGATCCACATCCCGGTCAACGCGTGCGGCAATACGGTCAGCGTCATCGGTCTGCTGAACCCATCCTTCGGCAACACCTGCATCAACGCCTGACCACACCCCGCGGGAAGAGCCCCGGTCCGCCACCGTCACGACGGGGAGGCGCGGACCGGTGACCTGACCCAGCACGGGACGCACAGCGCTCCGGGGGACGCGTTGCGTGTGCGCCCGAGCCGGGCGGGTCGGCTGCGGGTGGCTGTCGGCACAGCCACCCGCAGTACCTCCGCCCACTGTGCGGCCTACCAGGTGAGGACTGCGATGACCTGCTTGCCGATGCCTGAGCGGCTGACGAAGAGGTCCGCGCCGAGCTCGCGGACGATCCTCAGTCCGCGGCCGCCGGTCTGGGCCCGCTGCCGACCGCCATCTCTGTGGTGCTCGGCCAGGTCTGCGGAGCCGTCGCTGACCGCGACACCGGCCCGCCCCTCTTCCAGGCTGACCGTGAGCGCGTAGGGTCCCTTCGCGTGCAGGACCGCGTTGGTGACCAGTTCGGAGACGATCAGTACGAGGTCCTCGGCGATCGCGCGCGGGCAGCAGGCCTGCTCCAGGGCCAGCAGTCCTGCCACGGTCCGTCGTGCGTGCCGGGCAGCCTGTGCGCCCGGCGGGAGCGGGATGTGCAGCGTGGCCGGACACCCGCGCGACGCGATGGCGGTATCCATGATCATTCCCTACAGGTTGGCGGCATCCGCATGCGGAGACCGGGGTGGAGGGAAACGGGAGTGGGGTCCCGGTGGTCCCGGAACCCCACGACGGCCGGCCGGCGGTCACCACTTGGAGTGGCAGTTCCAGTGGCCGGGAACCCAGTGGCTGACGTAGTGGCCGGGCACCCAGTGCTGCTTCCAGGAGCCCTTGCCCCACCAACCGTCATGCCACTTCCCGTGGTGGTCCCGGTACCCGTTGTGCCAGGTGCCCTGGTGCCACTTCCATGCGAAGTGGCTCTTGACCCACTTCTTGCCCCAGTGGCCCTCCACCCAGCTGCACCGCTCATGACGGTCCCACCGGTCGTGCCGGTGGTCCCGGTCGCCGGTGACCGTCGAGGTCACCGCGGACGGTGCCGGCGTCGCGTTCGCCATGGTGGAGACGCCCAGCACGGACGCGCCGGCCATCAGCCCGGCCGAGGCCGCGCCGGCAACCAGCCGTCGCACGAGCAGAGATGTGGTCATCGCACTCACCTCCTCCCACTGCTTGGTCGCTTTGCTTCACGGCCTCTCTCCTTTCGAGGCCCTATGCGCATGATTCGGGACGAACCCGCTGCCGGATTGCGTGAGCCTCTGGCCCGGCCGTTCGGGTGATCTCCAGGGCTCCCGCCCATCCCGGTCCCTGTGCCGTGCCGACTCGCAGGAGGACAGCAACCCATGCGTCCGCGCTCTGCTGCCGGCCGGAACCCGGCCAGTGGCAGCGTCGGCAACACAGAGGGATGGCCTCGTATTGAGGCTCAACCGTGCACGGTCACTGGTCGTAGTGCTGCTGCGGCTGGCTCTGACTGTCACCACCGGCCCCTTCACTGTCCGTTTCGGTGAGGTGACGCAGGCCGGCCACATGGTGCAGCTGCCTGCAGGGGCGGAGTCCGGCGAGGCGGCACGGACGTTCAATCCGGCCGCCGCCGACCAGCCACTGCCCCTTGGAGTGCTCTGGACCCCGCGCACCGAGAGCGAACGGATCACCCGGCGCAGCGGAAGGCAGCCGGTCAGGTCACCGGTCGCCTTTCCGCTCCTGGACCCGCCGTCACACCTGTCCTCGCCGGCGACGGCCGGGCCCTGATCTCGGTGATCCGCGCTGGCCCCGACGATCTGCCCGCCCAGCTCGCCGCCATCCGGCAGGCGGCTTCCTCCGTCGCGGGCACGAGCGTGCACCTGGCCGGGCCCGCGGCCGCCCGAGTCGACCTCGACGGCGCCTTCGAGAAGACCGACGGCGCTCTGCTGGTCGTAGCTGTCGGTGGAGGCGCTGGGACCGGCCGCGGCCATCGCCATGACGTGCTGCGCCGCGGTGTCACTGACCTTCCTGCCGGCCGTTTGCTGCCGGGCGTTGCCTGGCGGCCGTTCTCCTCCTGTGCGCCCGACGCGCACTACGGCCCCACCCCGCTGTCGGCGGGGACGGCTGGGGCTGTCTGTGTTCTCCTTCGTCTTCCTCGTCGCGCTCGGGGTGGACTACAACATCTGCCTCGTCCACCGGATCCGCAGCGAAGCAATCCGGCTCGGCACCCCGGCGGGGGTACGGCAGGGGCTGGCGAGTACCGGCGGCGTCATCAGCGCCGCCGGATTCATCCTGGCCGCCACCTTCGCCGCGCTGGCGGTCATGCCCCTGCTCTACCTGGCACAGATCGGGGGCATCGTCGCCATCGGTGTCCTCGTCGACACCCTTCTGGTACGCCTGTTCCTCGTCCCCGCGCTCATTCAGAACCTCGGACACCGCACCTGGTGGCCGGCTCGCCTGACAGGCGACCGCACCCCTGGACATGACCCAGTCCGCCCCATTGCGCATCCGGTGACCAGGGCCGCATCGAGGCGGCCACCACCGCGCCGTGAAGGCAACACGGGCAAACGCTTCACTCTTTTGGGTGTGGGACCAATCCGCCGGGCGGGTGCTGCCGAATGACGGGTGTGAGCAGCTTCCGCAGCACCCCCTCCCGCGCCGCCGTGGGCGCCCTAGCCGGACTTCTGGCCGCGTTCACGGCGCTCGCCGTGGCCGAGCTGGTCGCCGGGCTGGTGCGGCCCGCAGCCGGGCCGGTGACCGTCGTGGGCGGCGCGGTGATCGACCGGACGCCCGCCGCGGTGAAGGACTTCGCGATCCGCACGTTCGGAGAGAACGACAAGACCGTCTTGCAGCTCGGGATCCTTTCCGTCCTCGTGCTGTGCGCCATCGGCCTGGGCATGCTGAGCCTGTGCCACCGGCGGACCGGCGCAGCTGGCGTGCTTCTGTTCGGCATCGCCGGTGCGGCCGCGGCTTGGAGTCGGCCCGACTCCTCCGGAATCGGTGACGCCCTTCCCTCGATCGCCGGAGCCATCGCCGGCGCGGTCATCCTTTACCTCCTGGCGGACAAGGCATCCGCGCCCGTTCCTGCGGGCGGCGAAAGTGACGGCTCGGGGTGGAGCAGGAGGGGGTTCTTGACCGCTGCCGCCGTGACCGCCGGTGCTGCCGCGTCAGCAGGTGCACTCGGCCGGTTTCTCGTCGGCCGGCGAGGTCAGGGCGCGGTGGCTTCCCGCAGCGCCCTCGTCCTTCCCCAGCCAGCCTCACCGGCCCCTGCCGTCCCGGCGGGCGCTCAGTTGAAGGTGCCGGGCATCAGCCCTTTTACGACACCGAACCGGGACTTCTACCGTGTCGACACCGCGCTCGTCGTTCCCCAGGTCGATGCGGGCACATGGCGGCTGCGGATCCACGGCAAAGGTGTCGCCCGGCCCCGTTTCCACACCCTCGACCAGCTGCTCGCCCGCCCCCTCATCGAACGCGACATCACCCTCACCTGCGTGTCCAACGAGGTCGGCGGACCCTACATCGGCAACGGCCGCTGGCTAGGCGTCCCCCTTGCCGAGCTCCTGCGGGAGGCCGGCGTCCGGCCTCCCTCGAAGGGCGGAAAAGCCGATCAGCTGGTAGCCCGCTCCGTGGACGGCATGACCCTCGGCTCCCCGGTCGAGGACCTCATGGACGGCCGCGATGCCATCCTCGCCGTCGGCATGAACGGTGAGCCCCTGCCCTTCGACCACGGCTTCCCGGTCCGCATGCTCGTCCCCGGCCTCTACGGTTACGTGTCCGCCTGCAAGTGGATCGAAGACATCGAGCTGACCACGTTCGACGCCTACGACCCGTACTGGGTCAAGCGCGACTGGGCCCGCAAGGCGCCGATCAAGACGCAGGCCCGCATCGACACCCCCAAGCCCTTCGCCCGCCCCGCCGCCGGCCCCGTCATGATCGCCGGTGTCGCCTGGGCTCAGCACCGCGGCATCACCCGCGTAGAGGTCCGGATCGACGACGGGCCGTGGCAGGACGCCGACCTCGCCGAGCAGGACACCGTCGACACCTGGCGCCAGTGGGCCTACCGCTGGAACCCCGCCCCGGGCGGATACACCATCACCGTCCGCGCCACCGACGGCACCGGAGCGGTGCAGACCGAAGACCGCACTCGGACCATCCCCGACGGAGCCAGCGGCTGGCACAGCGTCTTCGTCACCATCCCCTAGACCACCGGACCGCCCGCCCAGGGCCGGATCCGGCAGCGCAACCAGCAGCCATCTCAAACCCCTGAAAACCAATCCCCAAGGAGCAACCGATCATGAACAGCATGAAGATCCGCCGTACCGCGATCGCCGTCGCCGCAGCCGCCCTGCTGCCCTTCTCCCTGGCCGCGTGCTCCGACTCCGGCAGTGACACCAAGGCCGCCCCCACCGCGGTCGCCGGCGATGAGGCCAATACCGGCGCCAGCACCCCGGCAGGCAACACGATGACCGGCGACAAGCCCTTCGGCCCCGCCTGCGCCGGCGTCCCCAAGGACGGCGCGGGCTCCTTCGACGGCATGGCCAAGGACCCGGTCGCCACCGCCGCGTCCAACAACCCGGCCCTGTCCACTCTGGTCGCCGCCGTCAAGCAGGCCGGCCTCGTCGACACCCTCAACAACGCCAAGGACATCACCGTCTTCGCCCCCACCAACGGCGCCTTCGCCAAGATCCCGAAGGCCGACCTCGACAAGGTCCTCGCCGACAAGGAGCAGCTCACCAAGATCCTCACCTACCACGTCGTCGGCCAGAAGCTCACCCCCGGGCAGCTGGAGAACGGCAGCTTCGAGACCCTGCAGAAGGGCATGGTCACCACCACCGGCTCCGGAGAGGCCTACAAGGTCAACGACAGCTCGAACGTGGTCTGCGGCAACGTCAAGACCGCCAACGCCAACGTCTACATCGTCGACACCGTCCTGATGCCGAAGTAGCACCGCTCATCCCGGGGCGGGAACGGCCGGTGGCCCCGCCTCCTTCCGAACGGGAAGGAGGCGGGGCCACCGTCATGACCACAGTCCCTCGGGCCAGGCCGTCGACGGTCTCGCCCTGCTGGACGGAGGTGTCCCAGCGAGGAGGTCGAGGGGTCGACGGTCACCGGGTACTTCGTCGCGGGGTCCGCGAGGAATCCCGCGTCCGGCGTGATGACGAGGTCGACGCCGTCCTTGGACTTGAAGCTGGCCGTGATGAGGTGCTCGGGCGCCTCAAAGAAGGCGCCCAAAGCGCCGAGTCGAAGTCCGTGACAACTCTTTCACGCTGGAGAGACGTCCATGGGTGAGGGTGAGTGAGTGCCGAGAGCAGCGAATTGCAGAAAACTGCCTCTTTCGCTCAACATCCAAGGGCTGTCCCGTAACTGATCTTTGGCAGCACGAGAGTGGCCGGCCGGTATCGCATCCCAGGTTCCCCGTGGGGGCACTGGCCTCAGTTCACCCCTGCGACCGCACGACATAACAGCGGCTAGGGCGTGTCCGCAATGTCGATCGGTCGTTACTCCGTTCGTGGTGCGACGTCATGAACTGACCGATCAGGCATGGGAAATCATCGGACCGCT
>NZ_JBEZLA010000072.1:0-32509 GCF_040651925.1 Streptomyces sp. NPDC048349
CGAGCGGGGTCCGCGGCAGCCGCTCCCGGGTGGCGCCCTGGGCATGTCCAAGGGCGCGCCCCGGGGGCGGTGACGCGTGCCACCGGCTCCCTGACGCGGCACCACCACGCAGCCGCAGTACGCGGGACGGTTTTGGGCGAATCGTTTCTGCACCCCTTGGGACAAAGAATGCGCACCACCCACAACTGAACACAGGCTCGACTCGCAACGCTTTCGCACCACCTCCAAGACACCCACGTCCCTGCCGACGTGTTACCCGACCGGAGGAAGCCGTGGCCGCAATGCCCAGGTTTCGCAAAGACGCAGTCGCAGTACCGGAGGAGAAGCACCCGGTCGACGAGACCCTGCCTCCGCTGAAAATGTTCACGAGCGGTCTCCAGCACGTGGCCGCCATGTACGCGGGTGTCGTCGCCCCGCCCATGATCGTCGGCCCGGCCGTCGGGCTCTCCGCCACCGAGACCGCCTTCCTGATGGGCGCCTCGCTGTTCACCGCGGGACTCGCCACCCTCCTCCAGACCCTCGGGTTCTGGAAGATCGGCGCCAAACTCCCCTTCGTCAACGGCGTGTCCTTCGCCGGTGTGACCCCGATGATCGCCATCGGCAAGGGCGAGGGCGAGGGCGCCGTCCCCGTCATCTTCGGCGCGATCATCGTCGCCGGAATCCTCGGCTTCTTCGCCGCCCCCTACTTCGGCAAACTCGTGCGGTTCTTCCCGCCGGTCGTCACGGGTACGGTCATCACCCTGATCGGCGTCTCGCTCCTGCCCGTGGCCTTCAACTGGTCGCAGGGCGGGAACAGCACCGCCGCCGACTACGGCTCGATGCAGAACATCGGCATGGCCGCCGTCACCCTGGTGATCGTCCTGTTGATGCGCAAATTCCTGCGCGGCTTCCTCCAGCAGATCTCCATCCTGCTCGGCCTGGTCGCGGGCACGCTCATCGCCCTGCCCCTCGGCATGACCAGTTTCGACGCCGTCAAGAACGCCTCGGTGGTCGGCTTCCCGACCCCCTTCCACTTCGGCGCGCCGCAGTTCCAGGTCGCCGCGATCATCTCGATGTGCATCGTCATGCTCGTCTGCATGACCGAGTCCACCGCCGACATCCTGGCGCTGGGCAAGATCGTCGGCCGCCCCGCGGACGCGAAGACCATCGAGGGCGGTCTGCGCGCCGACACCCTCGGCAGCGCGATCAGCCCGCTGTTCAACGGCTTCATGTGCAGCGCCTTCGCCCAGAACATCGGGCTGGTGGCGATGACCAAGGTGCGCAGCCGGTTCGTGGTCGCCGCCGGCGGCGGCATCCTGATCCTCCTCGGGCTGTGCCCGATGGCCGCCTCCGTCATCGGCGTGGTCCCGCTGCCGGTCCTCGGCGGCGCCGGCATCGTGCTCTTCGGTTCGGTCGCGGCCAGCGGCATCCAGACCCTGGCCGGGGCGGCCATGGAGAAGGGCGAGAACGCCCTGATCGTCGCCGCCTCGGTGGGCATCGGCCTGATCCCGATCGCCGCGCCGGACTTCTACCACGCCTTCCCGAAGGACCTGCTCGTCGTCCTGGACTCGGGCATCAGCACCGGCTGCGTGGTGGCGATCCTGCTCAACCTCGCCTTCAACCACCTCGGTGCCTGGCGCGGGGCGACCGCCCCGGAGCCCGTCCCCGTGCACTGAACCGCGTACGGCGGTGTGCACGCCACCCACTGCGGGTGTGGCGTGCACACCGCCGTACGCATGGGTCAGGGCTGCCAGAGCATCAGGTTGCTCATCAGCTCGGCCTGCTCGACCGCGTCGTCCAGCGCGTGGTGCGTGTGGCGCCGCCGCGACAGCAGCTCGCGCGGCATCCGCCCCTTGACGGCGGCCCGCAGCGGTACGCGCGCCTTCGTCGCGTAGAGGGTCTTCATGTCCAGGCAGCCGGAGTGGCCGAACGGGCTGTCGCCGCCGAAGCGCATCAGGTACCAGTACAGGAAGGTCCAGTCGAAGGAGGCCGGGTAGCCGCACATCACGGGCTGCGCGCCGGCCGAGACCTCCCGCACCCACGTGCGGAACTCCGCCATCGCCGTGTCCGGATCGGCGCCCTCCCGCACCAGCCGGTCCCGGTCGAGCCCGCTCACGGCCAGGGCCTCGGGTACGAAGTCCTCGGAGATCGGACGCAACTCCCGGTAGAAGGTGAGCTCTTCGGGGTCGGCAGCCGTATACGACCCGCCGTCCTGCCGCCCGGCGACGGCGGCCCCGAAGCTGATCATCGAGTACGGGCCGGGGATGGGTCCGTCGGCTTCGATGTCGACGGAGATGTAGAGACCGGGTCGTGCGGTACGGGCTGCCATGCGCGGCAGCATGCCAGCCCGTACCGCCGTGCACCATCCGGTTTTCCGGGCGCGAACCAGGCCGTCTAGGGGGCGGGCGTCAGGTACATCCCGCTCTGGTCGGCCCCGGCCGTGTTCTTGCAGCCGAATCCGGACGTGGCGGGCTGCGCCACGACCAGGGCCAGGCAGCGCCCCGCGGCCAGCTGGCCGAAGTAGTTGGGGTGCATGGACTCCTGGATCAAGCCCTGCGACTCGTTGTTGTCGATCCAGCGCGCCCACTCGCTGGTCGCCGCGGAAGCCGGGACCGTCGAGGTCACCTGCTTGCTCGCCCTGGCGCACACCTCACGCCCCTGGAGCATGTCGCGCAGGTCCAGGAACTGGACGCCCTTGGCGGCGGCAACCCCCTTGAGGCGGTTGGCGATCTGCGGGACCAGCGAGTCCCGGGCCCAGTCCGAGTCCCGGTTCCAGAAGGGGCATCCGCCGGTGTTGAGGCGGCTCCAGTCGCTCTGCGTGTACCGGTTCTCCGCCCCGCGCGGGATCGGCGAGGGGTAGGACTGCAACACGATCCGGTAGGAGGAGTCGGCGTACCCGGCCCCGCGCATCACGGCTCGGATCTCGTCCACGGACTTGCCGACCGCGCCCATCACCGCGTCGATCTTCTGGTCCACGCCGTACTGCTGGTTGTCGTAGCAGTACGAGTTCCAGATGATGAAGTCGTAGGCGCAGTCCTTGATGATCTCGGCGAAGCCCAGGTCGTTGCCGCCGATGGACAGGGCGATGACCTTCACGTCGTGGCTCGCGGCCACCGCGGCGAGCTGATCGGCCTGCGGCGCCTCGCCCTTGAAGGCCACCCCGCCGTTGGAGGCGCGGAACACGTTCTGCGACGTGGCCCCGGAGCAGGCCAGGTTCACCGCCACGTCGGCGATCGCTCCGGCGCTGCGCACCTCGGCGGAGTCGGAGCGGTGGCAGCCGCCCGCGGTGGTCCCGTAGACCTTGCCGGGGTCGTAGGTGCTGCCGCTGACCCAGCCCCGGTCGGTGCCGTTGCGGCTCCCGGTGTTGGTCAGGCTGTTGCCCTTCCAGCGCCCGGCCTCGCCGGAGATGTAGCTGTCGCCCATGGAGACCACGGCGGTGGGCCCGCTGCCGGGACTGGCGGCGGAGGTCCCGGCGCCCGAGGCCATCAGCGCGCCGACGGCGAGCGGCAGAACCATTCCGGCCCCGGCCAGTCGTCGCACACGACTGCCGGCCCGGTCCTTGCTGGCGGTGCGGAATCCGATCACTGCGGAACTCCTGCGCTCGGCCATGCGGGAGCCGGGAACGACTCCGCGCATGGCTGGGTAAGTGGGGGACCGCCGGCCGGTGGCACCGGAAAGGTGACACGCACCCACTTGTTACCGCTAGGTACAGGCAAGTTACGAACAAGTAACAACCGATCGGTCGTTCGGCTCGTGCCCCGCGAACGACCTCCGCCCCGCCCTGCGAACGACCCTGCCCTGACCGGCGATCGACCCCGTCCTGCCCGGCGATCGACCCCGCCCCCGCCCCGCGAGCGACCCGCCCGCCCCCGGGACGACCCTTCGCGTCCGCCCCGCACACGACCGCGCCCCCGGCGCCGGGAAGGCGACGGGGGCGCGGTGCGCTGTGTTCGACTGCTGTGCGTTTCAGTCGAATGCAGACCTTCAGCCGACCAGCTGGTCGTACGCGGGGAGGGTGAGGAAGTCCGCGTAGTCCGCGTCCAGGGAAACCTGGAGGAGGAGGTCGTGGGCCTGCTGCCACTTCCCGGCCGCAAAGGCCTCCTCGCCGAGCTCGGCGCGCAGGGCGGCGAGTTCCTCCGCCGCGATGGCGCGGGTCAGCTCGGCCGTGGCGGTCCGGCCGTTCTCGAAGACGACCCCGGCGTTGATCCACTGCCAGATCTGCGAGCGCGAGATCTCGGCGGTGGCCGCGTCCTCCATCAGGCCGAAGATGCCGACGGCGCCGTGGCCGCGGAGCCAGGCCTCGATGTAGCGGATGCCGACCTGGACGGCGTTGCGCAGGCCCTCGTACGTGGGCTTCGCGTCCAGCGAGTCGATCGCGATGAGCTCGCCCGGGGCGACCGAGACGTCCTCGCGCAGGCGCTCCTTCTGGTTGGGCCTGTCGCCGAGCACGGCGTCGAAGGAGGCCATCGCGATCGGGACCAGGTCCGGGTGGGCGACCCAGGAGCCGTCGAAGCCGTCGCCGGCCTCGCGGTCCTTGTCGGCCTTGACCTTCTCGAAGGCGATCTTGTTCGCCTCGGCGTCCTTGCGGGACGGGATGAAGGCCGCCATGCCGCCGATGGCGTGCGCGCCGCGCTTGTGGCAGGTGCGGACCAGGAGTTCGGTGTACGCCCGCATGAAGGGGGCGGTCATCGTCACCGCGTTGCGGTCCGGCAGGACGAACTTCTCGCCGCCGTCACGGAAGTTCTTCACGATGGAGAAGAGGTAGTCCCAACGGCCCGCGTTCAGGCCGGCGGCGTGGTCGCGCAGCTCGTAGAGGATCTCCTCCATCTCGTACGCGGCGGTGATCGTCTCGATCAGGACCGTCGCGCGGACGGTGCCCTGCGGGATGCCGACGTAGTCCTGGGCGAAGACGAAGATCTCGTTCCAGAGGCGCGCCTCCAGGTGCGACTCCGTCTTCGGGAGGTAGAAGTACGGGCCCTTGCCGAGGTCGATCAGGCGCTTCGCGTTGTGGAAGAAGTACAGCCCGAAGTCGACGAGCGAACCGGAGGCCGGGCCGCCGTCGAACTGGAGGTGGCGCTCCTCGAGGTGCCAGCCGCGCGGCCGCATCACGACGGTGGCGAGCTCCTCGGCGGGCTTGAGCGCGTACGCCTTGCCGGTGCGGGCGTCGGTGAAGTCGATGCGCCGCTCGTACGCGTCGATCAGGTTGAGCTGGCCGAGGACGACGTTCTCCCATGTGGGGGCGGAGGCGTCCTCGAAGTCGGCGAGCCAGACCTTGGCGCCCGAGTTCAGGGCGTTGATGGTCATCTTGCGGTCGGTCGGACCGGTGATCTCCACGCGGCGGTCGTTCAGTGCGGCCGGGGCCGGCGCGACCTTCCAGTCCCCCTCGCGGATCTGTGCGGTCTCCGGGAGGAAGTCGAGCGTGGAGGTGCGGGCGATCTCGGCGCGCCGCTCGCCACGCCGGGCGAGGAGCTCGGCCCGGCGCGGGGCGAACCGCCGGTGGAGCTCGGCCACGAAGGCCAGCGCCGCTTCTGTGAGGACTTCGTCCTGTCGGGGCAGGGGTTCGGCATCGACGATGGCCAGCGATGACGGCGCTGGTGCGGACATATCTGTCACTCCTTGCAGCGGCGGTGCCTGGCGGCCGCGGGGAATGCTCGCGCGCGGACGGCACGGAGTGCCGTCGAGTGTGGAGAGTTCCAAATTACGGTCGCGGGCGCCGTCTATGGGTTCAGGGCGCTTCTGACCAGTGGATAGTAATTTCCTCATGGTGGAAGTTCAATGGTTTGTTGATGTCGAGATTCTCCGGGTCGACAGATTTTGCTCGCGACATGGCTCTCAGTGCCACAGCGGTCACACCCTGCGCTGCCCGAACGCGCTTCAGCCGCGCTCGAGCCGCGCCAGATCGGCCGGCACGTCGATGTCGAAGGGTTCCGCCACATCCGCGCACTCCACCAGAGTGAGCTCCGCCGCGTGCTGTGTCAGGTGGACACGCGCACCTTTGTCATCCGTTGCCGTCCGCGCGATGTCCGCCCACCGGTCCGAGCCGAACAGCACCGGGTGCCCGCGCTCCCCGCCATAGGCCGCCGCCACCAGGCTGGTGGGCGAGCGGTAGGCCTCCCGTACCCGGGCCACGGCCGCCGGACCGATGCCCGGCTGGTCCACCAGTGAGACCAGCGCCGCGCCGGCGCCCGTACCGGCCAGCGACGTGAGGCCGACCCGCAGCGAGGAGCCCATGCCCTGCGCCCAGTCGGGGTTGTCCACGACCACGCACCCGTCCAGGTCCGCGCGCTCGCGGACCTCGGCCGCCGAGGCGCCGAGCACCACGTGCACGGGACCGCAGCCCGCCTCGCGCAGCACCCGCACCGCGTTCTCGACCAGCGGGCGGCCGCGGTACGGGAGCAGCGCCTTGGGCCTGCCGCCCAGGCGGCGGCCGCCGCCCGCCGCCAGGAGCAGGCCGGCGATCACCGGTGGACCGGTGTGGGAAGCGGAAGGTGCGCAGGAGGGGGAACCGGAGCGGGGACCGTCCGGGGAGCCGGAGTGGGAACGGGTGTGTGAATCGGCGTGTGAATCGGCTGACATGCCACCGATTCTCGCTCCCGCAGGGCATCCGGGGTACGCCGCCGCAGCATCAGGGAGCGTCGTACGGCGGCCAGCGCGGCCCCGATCCGCAGCGGCTCGCAGATCCGGTTCTCGGCGGCAGTCAGCAGGGCTCGTTCGTCGCGGTCGGTCAGCATCACGCGTCTCCTTGCCAATCGGGGGCCAATACGGCGAGTCTGGTCCCCGATTGGCCTGGCCGTCAGAGCCAATCAGGGGAGGTTGGCATGGCAAACGGGCGAGTGGTCCAGACAGCGGACAGAACCATCGGCAGCCGCCAGCTCGCGGCCCTGCTCCCCGCGGAGGTCCTGGCCCGCCCCGGGTACCGGGCGCTCGCCGACGCCGTGCGCACGCTGATCCTCGACGGGCGTGTGGCCCTGCACGTACGGCTGCCCGCCGAACGCGAGCTCGCGGAGGCGGTGGGCGCCAGCCGGGCCACCGTCACCGGCGCCTACGACCTGCTGCGCGAGAGCGGCTACGTCCGCAGCCGCCGCGGCTCCGGCACCTGGACCGAACTCCCCGACGGCCACCTGCCGGTCGGATCGCCCGTCATCCTCGGCGGAGGCACCGGCGGCCGGCCCGACGGAGACCCCGGGATCGACCTCGCCATCGCCGCCATGGGCGCCCCCGAAGGCCTCCTGTCCGAGGCCTTCGCCTGGGCCGCCCCGCGGCTGCCCCGGCTCGCCCGCGGCCCCGGCTACCACCCCTTCGGCCTGCCCGGCCTGCGCACGGCCGTCGCCGAGCGGTTCACCCGGCGCGGGCTGCCCACCCGCCCCGAGCAGATCCTCGTCACGGCCGGCGCCCAGCAGGCCTTCGCGCTGGTCGTCAGCCTGCTCTGCCGGCCCGGGGACCGGGTCGTCACCGAGAACCCGACCTACGCCAACGCCCTCGACGCCCTGCGCCACGCCCGGCTGCGCACCGCGTCCATAGCCGTCTCCGACGCGGGCTGGGACATGGAGATCGCCGAATCCACACTGCGCCAGACCGTGCCCCGGCTGGCGTACGCGATCCCCGACTTCCACAACCCGACCGGCGCGCTGATGCCTGCGGAGCAGCGGCTGCGGCTGCTCGCGGCCACCCGGGCCACCGGAGCCTGGCTGGTGGTCGACGAGACCATCGCCGACATCGCGCTGGACGTCCCCGCGCCCCCGCCGCTGGCCTCGCTCGCCCCGCGCGGCGGCGCCGAACACGTGATCACCATCGGCTCGCTCAGCAAGACCCACTGGGGCGGCCTGCGGGTGGGCTGGATCCGGGCCACCGCGAAGATGATCACCGAGCTGACCTCCCTCCGGGTCTCGGCCGACATGACCGGTTCGGTGCTCGACCAGCTGGTCGCGCTCCCGCTGATGGAGGGCCTGGACCGGTCACTGCCCGCACGCCTGGCGCAGCTGCGGATCCAGCGCGCGGCCCTGGTCCAGTCCCTCCAGCGGCACACCCCGGAATGGACCTGGCAGCTCCCGCCGGGCGGGCTCTCCCTCTGGGTCGACCTCGGCGAACCCGTCGGCTCCGCCCTGACCGAACGGGCCGCGGCGGCCGGGGTGCACATCGGCCGCGGCGCCCGCTTCGGAGTCGACCCCGGCACCTTCGAGCACCGGCTCCGGATCCCTTACACCCTGCCCGCCGACCGCCTCGACGAGGGCGTCCGGCTCCTCGCACAGGCCTTCCACGACGGGGTTCCCCTCTCCCCGGCGGTGGAACGGCCCCACTGGGTGGCGTAGCGCCCCGGGCCGGACGGCTCCACGGCCGGGGCGTCAGGACGGCTCCACGGCCCTGGGCGTCAGCCGACGCCCAGGGCCACCAGGCAGGTGTCGTCCTCGTGGTCCTCGGGCGTGTACGCGTCCATGATCCGGTCGAGGGTGTCCTGGGCGGTCAGCCCGCCGCAGCCCATCAGCACCTTGCGCAGGATGTCGATGCTGTCGCCGATGTCCTCGCCCCGGCGCTCGACCATGCCGTCCGTGTAGAGCAGCAGGAGGTCGCCGGGGAGGAGCTCCACGGTCGCCGTCCCGTACTCGTGGCCGGGCAGGAGCCCGAAGAGGGGTCCCCGGTGCCCGGTGTCCAGCACCGTGGCCGTCCCGTCACGCAGCAGCAACGGCGCCGGATGGCCGGCACAGGCCCAGCGGAAGCGCCGCTCCCGGTCGATGTGCCCGATGATCCCGGTCGCCGTCTCGGCGGCCGGGTCCGCGCACAGCAGTTCGTTGAGCCAGGTGGTCAGCTGGCCCGCGTCCGTCCCCGGCGCGTGGGCGAGTCCCGCGAGGGCGTGCCGCTGCTGCGCCATCCGGGCGACCGCGCTCAGCCCGTGGCCGCAGGCGTCGCCGATGGCGAGCAGGATCCGGCCGTCCGGCAGCAGGCGGCACTTGTACCAGTCGCCGCCCACCGCCGCGTCCGTTTCCGCCGGCAGGTACGCGGCCGCCACCGACACGCCCGCCTGGGCGAGTGCGGCGGAGTGCGTGGGCAGCAGCGCCTCCCGCAGCACGGCGGCGACCCGCCGCTCGGCGGCCGCCTCCTCCCGCAGCCGGTCGGACTGCCTGCGCGTCGCGGCCAGCCGCTGGCGGCTGCGCACCTGCGCCGTCAGATCGCGCGCGATGACGTGCACCGACCAGGGAAGCCCGTCGATCGCGATGACGGGATGCCCCACGAGGTGCAGGGTGCGCACCTCCCCGAGCACGCTGAAGCGGATCTCGGTCCCCGACGGCTCCTCTCCGTCGACCAGCGCCAGGATGAACTTCCCGAAGCGCGGTACGTCGTCCAGCAGGACCAGGTCGCACAGCTCGGCGAGCGCCAGGGGCCGGGACGGGTCGGTGCGGAAGATCGACGACAGCCCTTCCGACCAGGCGACCTCACCGGAGAGCAGGTCCCAGGTGCCCCATCCCATGGACGCGATGTACTGCGCGTCGAGCGAGAGCAGCTCCATGCGGTTGTGGGCGGCCCGCCACGTCGCCAGGACCTTGCCGCCGCAGGACGAGGCGTCGTACAGCAGTTTCGTGCGGTGCAGACCGTCGCTGCGCTGTTCCGTGTAGTCCAGGGCGTACGACTTGAGGGCGCGGCCGGTGGCCAGGACGGAGTCCAGGGCTCCGACCAGCCCGCCGACCGCGGCCCCCGGCTGCACCTCGAGCAGCCGTCTGCCGATCTGGCGGTCCGGAGCCTCCAGCCACTCGGCCGCGCGGACGTGGTTGCCCGCCTGGATCGTGAAGTCGACCGTCTGCCCGGTCTCGTCGCGCAGGGGCGTGAACAGCGCGGCCGACAGCGGGATGGCGGGCAGCGTCGCGCAGACGCACGCCCACGGGTCGTGCCCCTCGTCGTCACCGCAGCCGTGTCCGGGCCCTGCGGCGCCGCACGAGCAGAGCTCCCCGGCCTCGTCCGCCGACGGCGCTCCGGCCGGTGCGGGGCGTTCGTCGAGCCGTACCCCCGCCCCGTGGCGGGCGGCCTCGCGCAGGGCCCGCACCTCGCGGGCGAGGTGCTGCTTGAGCGTGTCGGGGTCCTGGGGGATCAAGGGGCTCATAGATCATCACCGGCCGGGTAGCTGGCACGGACGTGCCGCCGCCGTTACGCGGCGAGCATGCCCGTGCGCAGTCTGACGAGGATGCGGGTGAGGAGGCGCGAGACCTGCATCTGGCTGATGCCGAGCTCGGAGCCGATGTCGGACTGGGTCATCTCCCGTCCGAACCTCAGGTACAGGATCTCCCGGTCCCGCTCGCTCAGCTCGTGCAGCAGCGGGCCGAGGGAGTGCAGGTCCTCGAAGAGCTCGAGGGCGGGGTCGCTCTCCCCGACGGCGTCCGCAGGGGTGCGCGAGGCGCGCCTCGGCGCGTCGTGCTCCTCGCCTCCGGCCGGCGCGTCGAGGGGCTCGGTGGAGTAGCCGTTGGCCGCGACGAGCCCCTCGACGACCTCTTCCTCGTCCAGGTCGAGGTGGCGGGCGATCTCGCGGACCGTGGGGGCGCGTCCCAGCGTTGCCGAGAGGTCCTCGCCGGCCCGGGTGAGGACGGCGCTGAGTTCCTTGAGCCTGCGCGGGACGCGTACGGCCCACGTCGTGTCCCGGAAGTACCGCTTGATCTCCCCGGTGATGTACGGGAGGGCGAGGGTGGAGAAGTGCACACCCCGCTCGGGGTCGAAGCGGTCGATCGCCTTGATCAGTCCGATCGTGCCGGCCTGGACGATGTCCTCCAGCTCCGCTCCGGCGCCGCCGGCGTTCCCCTTGCGGAAACCGCGTGCGGCGAACCGGACGAGAGCGGTGTTCATCTCGATCAGCGTGTTGCGGACGTACCGGTACTCAGGGGTTCCCTCGGGCAGGCTCCGCAGACGGGTGAAGAACAGCCCGGTCAGCTCCCGGGCGTCCTCGGGCGCCAGCCGGTGGGCCCGGGCGATCCGGGGTACCCCGGCACGGGCCGGCACTGCGTACCCCGCCGCGTCCGCCGCGGGCCGGTGGCTGGTGGTGAGGTCGAGGGGGGTGGTGGAACCGGGCACGATCCCGTCCTTCCGTCCGTCGGTGCAGGGCTGCGCGAGGTGCGCCTGCCCGCCCGCCCCGCCTCCACGCCTTCCAGGGGGACAAAGGGGCCGTCCGGCCCGCCGGCGCGGGACCTTCGTCCCGTCCCCGTCCCCGTCCCGTCCCCGTGCCTCCCGCCGCGGCCGCTACGGGGTGCGGATCAGACGGCGGGTGGCCGCCGCCGCCACCGCGGAGGTGCGCGAGTCCACGCCGAGCTTCGCGTAGACGTGCACCAGGTGGGACTTGACCGTGGCCTGGCTGAGGAAGAGCCGCTTGGAGATCTGCTGGTTCGACAGGCCGTCCGCGACCAGCTGGAGCACCTCAAGCTCCCGCTTCGTCAGCGCCTCCGCCGGGGTCCGCATCCGGTCCATCAGCCGCAGCGCCACCGCCGGGGCCAGCGCCGACTGGCCCGCCGCGGCCGTGCGTACCGCCGCCGCCAGCTCCTCGGGCGGGGCGTCCTTCAGCAGGTAGCCCGAGGCGCCGGCCTCCACCGCCGCCAGGATGTCCGCGTCCGTGTCGTAGGTGGTCAGCACCAGCACCCTGGGCGCGTCCTGCCGGGCCGTGATCAGGGCCGTCGCCCGCGAACCGTGCATCCCGGGTCCGAACTGGAGGTCCATCAGGACCACGTCCACCGGCTCGGCCGCGGCCAGCTCGACCGCCCGCTCGGCGGTCGCGGCCTCGGCCACCACCGTGAAGTCCGGCTCGGTGTCCAGTACCGCGCGCAGTCCGGCCCGGACCACCGGGTGGTCGTCGGCGAGCAGCAGCCGGATGGTCATCAGGACGCCTCCAGGGGCAGCGGCAGGGTGACGGCCACGGCGGTGCCCTGGCCGGGGTCGGACTCCACGGTGAACAGCCCGCCCAGGGTCTCGGCGCGCGAGCGCATCGCGGGCAGGCCGAAGCCCCCGTCCCCGCGGGCCGCGGCGGCCGAGGAGGGGTCGAAGCCCTGCCCGTCGTCCACGATGTCCAGCGTCACCGAGGCGTCCATGAAGGTCAGGGTGATCTCGGCGCGCTTCGCCCGCGCGTGGCGCACCACGTTGGCCAGCGCCGACTGTGCGATCCGCAGCAGGGCCACCTCGTACGGGGTCGGCAGCACCCGGGGAGTGCCGCTCAGCGAGAACCGCACCCGCGGCCAGGGCGCCCCGGCGCACAGCCGCCCCAGGGCCGCCGCGAGGGAGCCGTGCTCCAGGTCCGGCGGGGTCAGGGCGCGGACGAACCGGCGGGCCTCGGCCAGGTTGTCCTGGGCGGCTTCGCGCGCCTGCGCGATGTGCGCCAGCGCGGCGGCCTGCCCGGCGGCGGCCTCTGCCGCCGGCTCGGTGGCCGGGCCCGCGAGCTCCCCGGCGCCCGTCGGAGCCTCGGAGAGGGTCCGCTCGGCGGCCCGCAGCAGAAGCTGGATGGAGGACAGCCCCTGCGCCAGCGTGTCGTGGATCTCCCGGGCGAGCCGCTCCCGCTCGGCGAGGATCCCGGCGCTCCGCTCGGCGGCGGCCAGTTCCGCTCGGGTGGTGATGAGCTCCTCGATCAGCTCGCGGCGGCGCTCGCTCTCGCGGTACAGCGCCTGGTAGCCCAGTACGGTCGCCACCGCCACGGCCCCGCCCAGCAGCGGACCGAGGAAGGCTCCTGGGGTCACCGCGCTGCTGTGCGCGAGGAATCCGCCGATGGCCGCGCAGGCGGTCAGCGCGACGGCCGCGAGTCCCCAGCGCAGCCGCAGCAGGTGCAGCTCCAGGAAGTACAGCGGGAAGGCGATCCACAGCCCGTCGGGGGAGAGCGCCAGCAGGGCCACCCAGGCCGCGCCGACCGAGGCCAGCCACACCGCCCCGGCGCGCGGCGAGCGGTGCACTGCCGGGGCCCGCACGCCCCCCGCGTACACGGCGGCCAGCACCGCGCAGGCGGCGACCACCCAGCCGGCCCGGGGCGCGGAGTCGGCGATCGCCCGCCCGGCGGCCAGCGCGAGCAGCCCCAGCAGCAGGGCGTGCAGGCACAGCCGCAGCACCTTGGACACGGGGGTGAGCGGGCGGGAGGGGGCGGGAGCGGGGAGTACGGGAGCAGTCATCGCCGGACCAGCGTAAATCGGGCCCGGCCACCCCCCGTCAATCGAAAGGTTGATGTAGCCGTGCGCCCTTCGATACGAGGATCCCTACCGCGGCGCGATGCCGTGTGTCCACGCGGAACACCAAGGTGGGGGACATGTTCGTCGCATGGAGAGACCTAAGGTTCGCGAAAGGCCGGTTCGCCCTCATGGGCTCGGTCGTCCTGCTGATCACGCTGCTGGTCGGCTTGTTGTCCGGACTCACCTCCGGCCTGGCCCGGGAGAACGTCTCGGCCGTCACCGGGCTGCCCGCCACCCACCTGGCGTTCGCCGCGCCCTCCGGTGACCAGAAGGTGTCCTTCGCCAACTCCCAGGTGCCCCGGGAGGCCTGGCGGGCCTGGCGGGCGCGGCCCGGGGTGAGCGCAGCCGAGCCGCTCGGCATCCGTACCGCCAACGCCGTATCGGGGGAGCGCACCGCCGCCGTGTCCGCCTTCGGGGTGGAGCCGGCCGGGGGGCTGGCTCCGCGCGGCGCGGGCGTCACCCGGGGCCGGGTGGTCCTCACCGAGAAGGCCGCGAAGGAACTCGGCGGTCTCACCGCCGGGGCCGAGCTGAAGATCGGTCCGCTCGAACTGGCCGTGGCCGCGGTCTTTGGCACCGCCGCCTACAGCCACACGCCGGTCGTCTGGATGGACCTGGAGGACTGGCAGCGCATCGGCAACCCGGGCACCTCCCCGGACACCCTGGCGACCGTCGTCGCCGTCGCGGGTGAGGGCATCGACCTGTCCGCCGCGGACCGGGCCGCCGGCACCAGGGCCCTGACCGTGGACGAGGCCCTGGGCGCCATAGGCTCCTACCAGGCCGAGAACGGCTCGCTCCAGCTGATGCGCGGCTTCCTCTTCGCCATCTCGGCCCTGGTCACAGGCGCCTTCTTCACCGTGTGGACCATCCAGCGCAGCGGGGACATCGCCGTGCTGAAGGCACTGGGTGCCTCCACCCCCTACCTCCTGAAGGACGCCCTCGGCCAGGCCCTGGTGATGCTCGCCGTCGGCACCGGGCTGGGCACGGCGCTGGCCGTCGGCTTCGGGACGCTGATCAGCGGCGGGAACGTGCCGTTCGTCCTCGACGCCGCCACCGTGCTCGTCCCGGCCGCCGTGATGATCGCGCTCGGCGTGCTGGGCGCGGCCCTGTCCGTCCGGCGGATCACCTCCGTCGACCCGCTGACCGCCCTCGGGAGCGCCCGATGACCCTGCTCCTCCACGACGTCACGCTCACCTACCCCGACGGCGACTCCCGGCTCACCGCGCTCGACGCGGTCGGCCTTGAAGTGCCCGCCGGCGCGCTGACGGCGGTGATCGGACCTTCCGGTTCCGGCAAGTCCAGCCTGCTCGCCGTCGCCGCCACCCTGGTCACCCCGGACTCCGGCCGGGTGGTCGTCGCCGGCCGGGACACGGCCGGGCTGAGCGCCGCCGAGAAGTCGGCCCTGCGCCGGGAGAAGATCGGCATCGTCTTCCAGCAGCCGAACCTGCCGGCCTCGCTGACCGCCGCCGAACAGCTCCAGGTCATGGCGCACCTCTCGGGGCGGCCGGCGCGCGCGGTGCGCCGCCGGGCGCTGGAGCTGCTGGACGCGGTGGGTCTGGCGGACAAGGCCGACAAGCGCCCCCACCAGCTCTCCGGCGGCCAGCGCCAGCGGGTCAACATAGCCCGCGCCCTGATGAACGAGCCCGCCGTGCTGCTGGTCGACGAGCCGACCAGCGCCCTCGACCACGAACGCGGCGCCGCCGTGCTCGACCTGCTGGTCGCGCTCACCCGCGAGCGCTCCACCGCCACGGTGCTGGTCACCCACGACCACGCCCACCTGGAGCGGATGGACCGTACGGCGACGATGGCCGACGGCCGCCTCACCGTCCCGGTCACCGCGTAGCCCCCGGCCCGCCGGGGGGACGGGCCGAAGGGGCCAGGTACGCGAGGCGGCCGCGCAGGCCCGGGAAGGCCGGCAGGGGCAGCGGCCGCCAGCCGCGCGCCCACGCCGGCGGCGGCGTCCCGGCCGCCACCAGGACGGCCGTGGGCCGGGTGCGGGCGAGGGCGGCGAGCCCTGCGGGCGTGATGCTGCCGTCGTGGTCCCCGTAGACCTGGCGCGAGGCGCACCCCGCGAGGAACGCCACCCGGACGGCCTCCCCGCCGCTGACCACGCAGGGCGGCCGTACGCCCTGGCGGCGCAGTTCCGCGACCACGGCCGTGAAGGCCGCCAGGTTGGCCCTGCTGCGGGCGCCCAGCGTGGCGGTGACCGCGAGGTGGAGCGCGAGATGCGCCGCCAAAGCCAGGCAGAGCGCCCCCAGGGCGAGCGGACGGGTGCGGGCCCGGGCCAGGAGCCGGGCCAGGCACAGGGCGACGGGAAGGGCCAGCAGGGCGTACGCGGGCAGCAGGAAGCGGGGCGCCGCATACCCGACCAGCAGCAGGTACGGCGCCGCCAGGGACAGCGCGGTCGCGGTGGTCACCAGGGCCGGGCGCAGCCGCCCGGCCCGGTACGCGGCCGCGATCCCGCCCGCGGTGAGCAGCGGCAGCGCCAACCACCACAGGGCCGTGGCGGGCTCGGACCAGGGCACGTCGCACGGGCGGCACAGCGTACGGCCGCCCAGGGCGCGCAGGTGGTCGCCGAAGGCCGGGTTCCAGCCGAGGCCGCCCTGGATCTGCCCGGCGCGGTGCAGCCGGGTGAGCAGCCCGCCGTAGCGGAGTTCGGCCTCGACGACCCACTCGGCGGCGCCGAGCAGCGCCCCGGCGGCGATCGCCGCGAGCAGCGCGGGCCGCCGCCCCGTGCGGACGGCCGCCGCGGCGCACGCCAGGGGCAGGGCGAGCCAGACCGCGTCGGAGGGGCGCATGAGTGCGGCGAGGGCGGTTCCGGCGACGAGTCCGCCGAGCGCGGGGCGGTCGCCGGGGTCGTCGGCGGCCCGCAGGAAGCAGCCGACGGCGAGGAGCGCCCCGAAGGCCACCCAGAGGTTGGGCATGGCCTGCGGACCGTAGAACAGGGTCGGCCACAGGCCTGCGAAGAGGGCCCCGGCCAGGGCGAGCACGGGCGGGGGCACCAGTCGCCGCCACACCCACAGACAGAGCAGGAGCGCCGCCGCGGACAGAAGCGCCAGGTAGATCCGCAGGGCGAGCACGGACGGGGTGAGGAGCGGGACGGGGGCGACGAGGAGGGTGATCCCGCGGGCGCGCGGGGCACTGAAGAACGCGGCGGGAGCCTCGCGCGCGACCTGGCTGACGTACACCGTCTCGTCCCAGCCGAGTCCGGTGCCCGGCACGGCCAGGAGCAGCTGGGCGGCGGCGTAGGCGGCGGCGACGGGGGCCAGCCAGGCCAGAGCCCGCCGACGGCCGGTGCCCCCGCCGTCGGCGGGCTGGCGCGGGGCATCGGGCGGGCTCGGCGCCGTGACGGGGGTCGGGGCCATGGGCGGACCTCGGGGCGGAGAGGCGGGGCAGGTGCCCACCACGCTGCCCTGCCGGGGCGCGCCCCGCCATCGCGGACCGGCAGTCGGCGCAGCAGCCGGCCCCGTGGGGGCGGGCACTGCCGTGCCGGCCCGCGTCCGGGCGGCGTCCTGCCCGGTCGGGGGCCGGGCGCCGTGAGCCCGGCCCGGCCGGCAGGACGCGCCCTTAAGCCGGGGTCTGGCTGGACAGGGCCACGGACAGCTCGGCGGCGACGCCCTGCAGGATCGGCACGAAGGACTCGGCCACGGCCTCGGTCACCCGGCCGGCCGGCCCCGAGATGGAGATCGCGGCGGCGGTCGGCGAGTTCGGCACCGACACGGCCAGGCAGCGGACTCCTATCTCCTGCTCGTTGTCGTCGACCGCGTAGCCGGCCTTGCGGACCTGCTCCAGAGCGTCGAGGAAGCCCTCGGGCGTGGTGATGGTCTTCTCGGTCGCCGCGGGCATGCCGGTGCGCGCGAGCAGGGCCCGTACCTCTTCGGCGGGGGTGTGGGCGAGGAGCGCCTTGCCCACGCCGGTGGAGTGCGGGAGGACCCGGCGGCCGACCTCGGTGAACATGCGCATGGAGTGCTTGGACGGCACCTGGGCGACGTAGACGATCTCGTCCCCGTCGAGCAGGGCCATGTTCGCCGTCTCCCCGGTCTCCTCGACCAGGCGGGCGAGGTAGGGGCGGGCCCAGGTGCCCAGGAGCCGCGACGCGGACTCGCCGAGGCGGATCAGCCGGGGCCCGAGGGAGTACCGTCGGTTGGGCTGCTGGCGGACATAGCCGCATGCGACGAGCGTGCGCATGAGACGGTGGATCGTGGGCAGCGGCAGTCCGCTGGCCGCGGAGAGCTCGCTGAGGCCGACCTCACCCCCGGCGTCGGCCATGCGTTCGAGCAGATCGAAGGCGCGCTCAAGGGACTGGACGCCACCGCTGGCGGCGGTGGACTTGGCGGAAGCGTCGGTGGTGCTGGCGCTGGACGTCGGCACGGCGCGGTCCTTTCGGTGCTGGCAGGCAAGAAAGCAGCCTACCGGTCGGTCGGCTTCGGCCCTAGAGCAGGGGCGGTGCCGTCCCCGCCGGTCAGAGGCGGTTTGTCCCAGTGGTGGACGTCCTCGGGAAGTTACCTTCCCGTCCCCCGGTGGTGGTAGCTACATTCTGTATAGCGAAATCTTAATTCCATCCTGTGGAAACATCCAATCGCGGTGCGGGCGTGTCAGCGGTCCGTCCGGGCACTCTTGACTGGCTCTCGATCGCCGTGAAGACTCCGTCAACAGAACGTTGAATTTCGCTCTGTGGAAGTAGATGGGGAGGTTCCGGTGTCCGACGTGGCTGTGGAACTGGTACTGCGCTCGACGCGCGTCATCACCCCCGAGGGGACGCGCGCCGCTTCGGTGGCCGTCGCCGGCGGGAAGATCACGGCCGTGCTGGCGTACGAGGCCGAGGTACCGGCCGGAGCCCGGCTGGAGGACTTCGGCGACGACGTCCTGCTCCCCGGTCTGGTCGACACCCACGTCCACGTGAACGACCCGGGCCGCACCGAGTGGGAAGGCTTCTGGACGGCGACCCGCGCCGCCGCGGCCGGTGGCATCACCACCATCCTCGACATGCCCTTGAACTCCCTGCCGCCGACGACCACCACCGCCAACCTGCGCGTCAAGCAGGAGGTCGCCCGTGCCAAGGCACACGTGGACGTCGGCTTCTGGGGCGGCGCCCTGCCGGACAACGTCAAGGACCTGCGCCCGCTGCACGACGCCGGCGTCTACGGCTTCAAGTGCTTCCTGTCGCCCTCGGGCGTGGAGGAGTTCCCCGAGCTCGACCAGGAGCAGCTCGCCGCCTCGCTCGCCGAGATCACCGGCTTCGGCGGCCTGATGATCGTGCACGCCGAGGATCCGCACCACCTGGACTCCGCGCCGCAGAACCCGGGCCCCAAGTACGCCGACTTCCTGGCCTCCCGCCCGCGCGACGCCGAGAACACCGCGATCGAGAACCTGATCGCCCAGGCCAAGCGGCTGGACGCCCGCGTCCACGTCCTGCACCTGTCCTCCTCCGACGCCCTGCCGCTGATCGCCGCCGCGAAGGCCGAGGGCGTCCGGATCACCGTCGAGTCCTGTCCGCACTTCCTCACCCTCACGGCCGAGGAAGTCCCGGACGGCGCCACCGAGTTCAAGTGCTGCCCGCCCATCCGCGAGGCCGCCAACCAGGACCTCCTGTGGGACGCGCTCGCCGACGGCACCATCGACTGCATCGTCTCGGACCACTCGCCCTCCACGGCGGACCTCAAGACCGGTGACTTCGCCACCGCGTGGGGCGGCATCTCCTCACTCCAGCTGGGCCTGCCCGCCATCTGGACCGAGGCGCGCCGCCGCGGCCGCAGCCTGGAGGACGTCGTGCGCTGGATGTCCGCCGCCCCGGCCGCCCTCGCCGGACTGACGCAGAAGGGCGCGATCGAGGTGGGCCGCGACGCCGACTTCGCCGTCGTCGCCCCTGAAGAAACGTTCACTGTGGACCCGGCCGAGCTGCACCACCGCAACCGGATCACCGCCTACGCCGGCAAGACCCTGCACGGCGTCGTGAAGTCCACCTGGCTGCGCGGTACGCAGATCGCCGACCACGGCACCCCGACCGAGCCCACGGGCCTCCTCCTCGAAAGGCAGAACTGACAGTGGCGATTCCTTCCTTCACCGGTAACGCGAACCCGTACGGAGGCGGCGACCCGTACGCGGACTACCGCACCGCGGACTTCCCGTTCACCCAGTACGCGAACCTCGCCGCCCGTGAGCTGGGCGCCGGTGTCATCGCTGCCAACGACGAGTTCTTCGCCCAGCGCGAGAACCTGCTCATCGCCGAGGCCGCGCACTTCGACCCCGAGCACTTCGGCCACAAGGGCAAGATCATGGACGGCTGGGAGACCCGCCGCCGCCGCGGTGTCTCCGCCACCCAGCCCTGGCCGACCGCCGAGGACCACGACTGGGCGCTCGTACGCCTGGGCGCCCCCGGCGTCATCCGCGGCATCGTCGTCGACACCGCGCACTTCCGCGGCAACATGCCGCAGGCCGTCTCCATCGAGGGCACCAACTGGGACGGCGCCCTCGCGCCGACCCCGGAGGAGCTCCTCGCCGACGACGTGAAGTGGACCGTGCTCGTCCCGCGCACCACGGTCGGCGGCCACGCGGCCAACGGCTTCGAGGTGACCGCCGAGCAGCGCTTCACGCACCTGCGCGTCAACCAGCACCCGGACGGCGGCATCGCCCGCCTGCGCGTCTACGGCGAGGTCGTCCCGGACCCGCAGTGGCTCGCCACGCTCGGCACCTTCGACGTCGTCGCGCTCGAGAACGGCGGCTCGGTCCAGGACGCGTCCAACCGCTTCTACTCCCCGCCGACCAACACCATCAACCCGGGCCGCTCCCGCAAGATGGACGACGGCTGGGAGACCGCCCGCCGCCGCGACAACGGCAACGACTGGATCCGCTACCAGCTCGTCGCGGAGTCCGAGATCCGCGCGGTCGAGATCGACACCGCCTACCTCAAGGGCAACTCGGCCGGCTGGGCCTCGCTGTCCATCAAGACGGGCGAGGAGGGCGAGTGGACGGAGTTCCTGCCGCGCACCCGCCTGCAGCCCGACACCAACCACCGCTTCGTGCTGGACACTCCGGCGGTCGGCACGCACGTGCGGATCGACATCTTCCCGGACGGCGGCTTCTCCCGCCTGCGCCTGCACGGCTCGCTGACGGAGTCCGGCGCCGCCGCGCACGCCGCCCGCCACCAGGAACTGGGCGCCTGACGCACCCGTCCGTGAACGCCCCGGGAGCCGACACTCCCGGGGCGTTCCGCTGTCTCCCGCCCTACGCCGCGTAGCCGCCGTCGACGGCGAACTCCGCGCCCGTGACGTAGGCGGCCCCCTCCCCGGCCAGGAAGGACACCATCGCCGCGACCTCCCGCGCGGTGCCGAAGCGGCCCAGGGCCGTCAGTGCCGCCTGCGGGTGCGCGAAGGGTCCGTCCGCCGGGTTCATGTCGGTGTCCACCGGCCCGGGGTGCACGAGGTTCGCGGTGATGCCGCGACCGCCGAGTTCCCGGGACAGCGCCTTCGTCAGCCCGGTCAGCGCCGACTTGCTCATCGCGTACAGCGTCCCGCCCGGGCTCGCGGCCCGCTGGGCCATGCAGCTGCCGATGGTGATGATCCGGCCGCCGGAGCCCATCCGCCCGGCCGCCGCCCGGGCCGCCAGGAACGCGCCGCGGACGTTGACCGCGAGCACCCGGTCCACCTCGGCCGGGGTCAGCTCGCCGAGGGGGCCGAGTACGCCCACCCCGGCGTTGTTGACCAGGACGTCGATCCGCCCGAAGCCCCGTACGGTCTCCTCCACCGCCGTCCCGGCACCGGTCGCGGCGCCCGCGTCGGCCCGTACGGCCATCCCGCGCCTCCCGAGCGCCTCCACCTCGCCGACCACCTCCGCGGCAGCCTGCGCGTCGTTGACGTACGTGACCACGACGTCGAACCCGTCCTCCGCGAGCCGCAGCGCGCTCGCCGCCCCGATCCCGCGGCTTCCCCCGGTCACCAGTGCCACAGACCCGTTCATGCCGTCCTCCTCCGTTGAAGTTGTTTCGTCTTCAATGAAATCGGAGCCGGTGACCCGCCGCTGGCAGGAATCGGACGCGGCGTTCTTCGCGCGCCGCACCGATGAGTTTTCGGGGGTCCGGGAGTCTGAATGCGTGTAACGCGTCAAGGACGACCGAGCCAGGAGCGCAGAGTCATGGGCAAGCTGACCCTCACCACCTTTCTGACCCTCGACGGCGTGATGCAGGCGCCCGGCGGCCCCGAGGAGGACCCCAGCGGCGGGTTCGCGTACGGGGGCTGGGTGGTGCCCTACGCCGACGAGGGCATGGGGGAGTTCGTCACCGAGGTCTTCGACCGGGCCGGGGCGTTCCTCCTCGGGCGGCGGACCTACGAGATCTTCGCCTCGTACTGGCCGCAGCACGACGACCCCGCCGACCCCGTCGCCGGCGGCCTGAACCGGCTGCCGAAGTACGTGGCCTCGACCACCCTCGAGGAGCCGGCCTGGGGGCCGGCCACCGTGATCGACGGGGAGCACCTGCAGAGCGAGATCGTCCGCATCAAGGACGCCCTGGACGGAGAGCTCCAGGTGCACGGCAGCGGGCAGCTCGCGCAATGGCTGCTGGCCAGGGACCTCGTGGACGAGCTGAACCTGCAGGTCTTCCCGGTGTTCCTGGGCGCCGGGCGCCGGCTGTTCCCGACCGGCGGGCTGCCGACGGCCTTCGAACTGACGGGCTCCCGTACGACGTCCAGCGGGATCGCCATCCACACCTACCGCACGAAGGGACGGGCCGCCTTCGGCACGTTCCTCGACGACTGAGCCCGGTCCCGGGCCCGACCAGACACCTAGCGCGGGTCCAGTGCCAGCTGGACCACGCGGCGCTCGCGCAGGACGAGCAGGTCCGGGGACTCGCGCTCGTAGTGGCGGATGCGGCCGACCGGGCCCGGCGGGCGGATGTGGGGTGCCAGGAGCAGCAGGAGGTCCTCCAGGTCGGGGAGCTGCTCCGCGTGGATCTCCTGGCGGCTGGTCAGGGCCCAGCCGCCGCGGTCGTCGGGGCCGAACTCGCCGACGAGCATGCCCCCGACGCGCCACGCCGGGCCCCGGGTACCGAGGAGCCCCTCGGGCGCCAGCTGGCCGCGGAGCTCCGCGACCACGGCGTCCGGGGTGCTCTCCACGAGGTCGAAGGCCAGGTCCAGGGCGTAGAGATCAGCCATGTCCCCGATGCTACGGGGCCGGTCGGACAAGTCCGCACATCAGTCGACCGGCAGGTGCGCATATCAGTCGACCGGCAAGATCGGCTCCGGTACGGTGGGCCCGCACGCGTGCGAGCCGCCGAAGTCTCCACTCCTTCCGGACCGTTGGAGACAGTCCCGTGACCGTGACCCCGCCCGCCCTCGAAGCCCCCCGCGGCGCCTCCCACAGCGCATCCGGCAGCGCTCCCCGCCGCGCCGCCCGGCTCGCCGACCTGCCCGTCCTGGCCGTGGCCGTCGTCTGGGGCGGCAGCTATCTCGCGGCCAAGGGCATCACCACCACCCAGACCGTGATCGGCGTGCTCGTCCTGCGCTTCGGGCTCGTCCTGCCCGTCCTCGCCGTCGCCGGGTGGCGGCGGCTGCGCGCGCTGACCCCCGCCCAGCTGCGCGGCGCCGGGTTGCTGGGGCTGGTCCTCGGCGGGATCTTCCTCCTGGAGACCTACGGGGTCGTGCACACCTCCGCCACCAACGCGGGGCTGATCATCAGTCTGACCATGATCTTCACACCGCTCGCCGAGGCGGCCGTGAAGAGGCAGCTGCCCTCGGGCGGGTTCCTCGCCGCCGCCGCGGTCTCCGTAGCCGGGGTCGTGCTGCTCACCCAGGGCGGCGGGTTCACCGCGCCCGGCCCCGGCGACCTGCTCATGCTCGGCGCCGCCCTCGCCCGGACCCTCAACGTGCTGCTGACGGCGCGCATCAAGGCCGTCCAGGAGGCCGACTCGCTCTCCCTCACCACCGTCCAGCTCGGCGCCGCCGTCCTCGTCTTCGCGGTCCTGGCGGCAGTACCCGGCACCGGGGACGGCCCCTGGGCCGTGGCCGCCGGCTTCGGGGCAGCCGAGTGGGCCGGCCTGGTCTTCCTGTCCGTCCTGTGCACGCTCTTCGCCTTCTTCGTGCAGATGTGGGCCGTGCGCCGGACCTCGCCCTCCCGTGTCAGCCTGCTGCTCGGCACCGAGCCGTTGTGGGCTGCCGCCGCCGGCATCGCCATCGGCGGGGAGCACCTGGGCCCCGTCGGCCTCGCGGGCGCCGTCCTCGTGCTCGCCGGTACGGCATGGGGACGCCGGGCCGTCGGCTGATTGTCCGGAACCGCTCCCCATCCCGGAGGAACGGCGGCCCTAAGGTGGCCCGATGGCCACCCGCTCACCGATCCGGGAGCTCCTCCAGACGGACCCGGCGCCCTTCGCGGCGCGAGAGCTCGCACGCCTCCGCGATCCGGAACGCGGCGAGCGCCTCCCGGCCGTCGCACGGGTTGGGGCCCTCGCCGCGGACCAGGCGTACGAAGGCCGCCAGCTCCGCCTCGTAGGCGGGGGCGAACCGCTCCAGGAACCCCGTCCACGGCTTCCTCGCCGGGGGCGGGCCCTGCGGCTCGGTCGAGGCGATCGGCGTACGGTCGTCCAGCCCGGCCGAGACCTGGTCCAGCTCCCCGGCCAGCTCCATCCGCACGTCGTACCCGGCTCCGTTGCACCGCGTGCCGGTCGCGGTGACCAGGGTCCCGTCGTCCAGGGTGAGCACGGCCGCCGCGGTGTCGATGTCGCCGGCCTCCCGGAACGCCGCCGGACCCGCGTCCGACCCGGCCGCGAACACCTCCCTCACCTCGTGCCCGGTGACCCAGCGGACCATGTCGAAGTCGTGCACCAGGCAGTCCCGGTACAGCCCGCCGGAGGTCGCCAGGTAGGCGGCGGGCGGGGGAGCCGGATCGGCCGTCATGGTCCGTACGGTGTGCAGCCGGCCCAGGGCGCCCGAGCGGACCAGTTCCCGGGCCGTGCGGAAACCCGCGTCGAAGCGGCGCATGAAGCCCACCTGGAGCTCGCCACGGGCGGCCTCCACCTCGCGCAGTACGGCCAGGGTCCGGGCCAGGTCGGGGGCCAGCGGCTTCTCGCAGAACACCGGCAGCCCGCCGCGCACCGCCCGTACGGCCAGCTCCGCGTGCCCCTCCGTCGCGCAGGCCACGACCACCGCGTCGACGCCCCAGGTGAAGACCTGCTCCACGGAGGGCGCGGCGGTGGCCCCGAGCCGGTCGGCCAGCCGCGCCGCCCGCGCGGGATCGGCGTCGGCGAGCAGGAGCGAGCCCGCCTGCGGGTGGCGGGCCAGCGCCGCCGCGTGGAAGGACCCGATCCGGCCCGTCCCGATGAGCCCGATGCGCATGCACTCAACCTGACCCCGTACGGGGGACCTGTCAATCTGCCCGGGCATGCCCCGATGAGCCTGCATGGTCCACTGTGGCGGATACTGAGCGGCTGGAACCGGAATGACCGAATTGGTGACGAGGGAAGGGCGCGGCGACGTGGCTAGGGTTCGGACAGGGGTACGCGTCGTGGGCGCCGTGCTCGCGGCGGTACTGGGAGCCTCGCTCGCGGGCTGCAGCAGTACGGGCGGCAAGCGCGCCGAGGAGCGGGCCAAGGCCGCCGAGGCGGGCCGGCCGGCCGTCTCCACCCCGCGCTGGACCTTCGCGATGGTCACGCACGCGGGTGACGGCGACACCTTCTGGGACATCGTCCAGAAGGGCGCCAAGGAGGCCGCGGCGAAGGACAACATCAACTTCGTCTACTCCCACGACGACCAGGCGCAGCAGCAGGCCCAGTTCGTGCAGAACGCCATCGACCAGAAGGTCGACGGGATCATCGTGAGCCTCGCCAAGCCGGAGGCGCTCAAGGACGTCATCGGCAAGGCCGTCAAGGCCGGCATCCCGGTGGTCACGGTCAACTCCGGATCGGCCCAGTCCGCCGAGTACGGGGCCCTGACCCACATCGGCCAGGACGAGCAGATCGCGGGCGAGGCGGTCGGCACCGAGCTGACCGCGCGGGGCCGCAAGAAGGCCGTCTGCGTCCTGCACGAGCAGGGCAACGTGGGCCACGAGCAGCGCTGCGCCGGGGCGAAGAAGACCTTCTCCGGCACCATGGAGAACCTGTACGTCGAGGGCACCAACATGCCCTCCGTGCAGGCGGCCATCCAGGCGAAGCTCCAGGCGGACCCGTCGGTCGACTCGATCCTGACCCTCGGCGCCCCCTTCGCCCCGACCGCGATCAAGGCCAAGGAGGCGGCCGCCGGCAAGGCCGAGGTGGACACCTTCGACCTCAACGAGTCCGTCGCCCGCGACCTGAAGTCGGGCGCCCTCGGGTTCGCCGTCGACCAGCAGCCCTACCTCCAGGGCTACGAGGCGGTCGACCTGCTGTGGCTCTACCGCTACAACGGGGACACGCTCGGCGGCGGCCGTCCGGTGCTGACCGGACCGCAGATCGTCACCGGCGCCGAGGCCGCCAAGCTGGAGGAGTTCATCAAGCGGGGAAGCCGATGAGCGCGTCCGCCACCACCGTGGACGAGCGGCTCGCGCCCGCCTCCGTGGTCCGCCGGCTGCTCGGCCGTCCGGAGCTGGGCGCCGTCGTCGGTGCCGCCGCCGTCTTCGTCTTCTTCTCCTTCGCCGCCGACAGCTTCCTGCGCGCGTCCAGCCTCAGCACGGTGCTGTACTCCGCCTCCACCATCGGGATCATGGCGGTCCCGGTGGCCCTGCTGATGATCGGCGGCGAATTCGACCTCTCCGCCGGTGTCATGGTCACCACCTCGGCGCTGCTGAGCTCGATGTTCAGCTACCAGATGACCGCCAACGTGTGGGTCGGCGTCCTGGTGTCGCTGCTGGTCACCCTGGCCCTCGGCTTCTTCAACGGCTTCATGCTGACCCGTACGAAACTGCCCAGCTTCATCATCACGCTCGGCACCTTCCTGATGCTGACCGGCCTGAACCTCGGCTTCACCAAGCTGATCAGCGGTTCGGTCTCCACCAAGACCATTGCGGACATGGAGGGCTTCTCCTCGGCGCGCGCCCTGTTCGCCTCGCAGTGGAACATCGGCTCGGTCACCCTGAAGGTCACCATCCTGTGGTGGCTGGCCCTGGTCGCCGTGGCCACCTGGATCCTGCTGCGCACCCGCGCCGGGAACTGGATCTTCGCGGTGGGCGGCGGGGCCGACGCGGCCCGCGCCACCGGCGTCCCGGTCGTCAAGACCCGGATCGGCCTCTACATGGGCGTCGCCCTGTGCGCCTGGATCTCCGGGCAGCACATCCTCCTCTCGTTCGACGTGGTCCAGTCGGGCGAGGGCGTCGGCAACGAGTTCCTCTACATCATCGCGGCCGTCATCGGCGGCTGTCTGATGACCGGCGGCTACGGCTCCGCCATCGGCTCGGCGGTCGGCGCCTTCATCTTCGGCATGACCAGCAACGGCATCGTCTACGCCCAGTGGAACCCGGACTGGTTCAAGTTCTTCCTCGGCGCGATGCTGCTGCTCGCGACGCTGCTCAACGCATGGGTCCGCAAGCGGGCGGAGGCGAAGTGACCACGACAGTGTCCGAAGACAGGGGCGCGGCCTCCCTGGTGAAGCTGACCGGCGTCAGCAAGTACTACGGGAACATCCGTGCCCTCCAGGGCGTCTCCCTGGAGGTCTCCGCCGGCGAGATCACCTGCGTGCTGGGCGACAACGGCGCCGGCAAGTCCACCCTCATCAAGATCATCGCGGGTCTGCACCAGCACGACGCCGGCTCCTTCGAGATCGAGGGCGAGGAGACCGTCCTCGCCAACCCGCGCGCGGCCCTGGACCGCGGCATCGCCACCGTCCACCAGGACCTCGCCGTCGTCCCGCTGATGCCGGTCTGGCGCAACTTCTTCCTCGGCTCCGAGCCCACCAAGGGCCGCGGCCCCCTGCGCCGCCTCGACGTGCCGTTCATGCGCGAGACCACCCGCGCCGAGCTGCTGCGCATGGGCATCGACCTGCGCGACGTGGACCAGCCGATCGGCACCCTGTCCGGCGGTGAGCGGCAGTGCGTGGCCATCGCCCGCGCCGTCTACTTCGGGGCGAAGGTCCTCGTGCTCGACGAGCCCACCGCCGCCCTGGGCGTGAAGCAGTCCGGCGTGGTCCTCAAGTACGTCGCCGCCGCCCGTGACGCGGGCCTCGGCGTGGTGCTGATCACCCACAACCCGCACCACGCCCACCTCGTCGGCGACCGGTTCGTGCTCCTCAAGCGCGGCGCCATGGCGGGCAGCCACACCCGCGACTCGATCACCCTGGACGAGCTCACCCGCCAGATGGCGGGCGGCTCCGAGCTCGACGAACTGAGCCACGAACTGGAGCGGGTGGCAGAATCAGGTCCGGACGCCGCATCCGGCCCCCTTTCCGCCGCCGACAGGAACGACACGACTCGATGAGCACGTACCGGGACTTCTCGCTCGCCCACCGGGGGGCGGCGCGGGGCACCGTCCTGCGTACCATCGGGACCCGTGAACGCCGCTCGCACCTGACCGCCCCGCGGGTGCCGACCGTCGGCATCGACATCGGCGGCACCAAGGTGATGGCCGGGGTCGTCGACGCCGACGGCGTCATCCTGGAGAAGATCCGCACCGAGACCCCGGACAAGTCCAAGAGCCCCAAGGTCGTCGAGGACACCATCGTCGAGCTGGTGCTGGACCTCTCCGACCGGCACGACGTGCACGCCGTGGGCATCGGGGCGGCAGGCTGGGTCGACGCAGACCGCTCCCGCGTCCTGTTCGCCCCCCACCTGGCCTGGCGCGACGAGCCGCTGCGCGACGCGCTCCAGTCCCGGCTCGCGGTCCCGGTCATGGTCGACAACGATGCCAACACCGCCGCCTGGGCGGAATGGCGCTTCGGGGCGGGGCGCGGCGAGGACCACCTCGTCATGATCACCCTCGGCACCGGCATCGGCGGGGCCATTCTCGAGGGCGGCCAGGTCAAACGCGGCCGGTACGGGGTCGCCGGCGAGTTCGGCCACATGCAGGTCGTCCCCGGCGGGCACCGCTGCCCCTGCGGCAACCGCGGCTGCTGGGAGCAGTACAGCTCCGGCAACGCCCTGGTCCGCGAGGCCCGCGAGCTCGCCGCCGCCGACTCGCCGGTCGCGTACAACATCATCGCCAGGGTCGGGGGGAACGTCTCCGAGATCACCGGGCCGCTCATCACCGAGCTGGCCCGCGAGGGCGACGCGATGTGCGTCGAACTGCTCCAGGACATCGGCCAGTGGCTCGGCGTCGGCATCGCCAACCTGGCCGCGGCCCTCGACCCCGCCTGCTTCGTCATCGGCGGCGGCGTCAGTGCGGCCGACGACCTGCTGATCGGCCCCGCCCGCGATGCCTTCCGCCGCCACCTCACCGGCCGCGGCTACCGGCCCGAGGCGCGGATCGCCAAGGCCCAGCTCGGCCCCGAGGCCGGTATGGTCGGCGCCGCCGACCTGGCCCGGCTCGTCGCCCGCCGCTTCCGGCGCGCCACCCGCCGCCGCGTCGAGCGCTACGAACGGTACGAGCGCTACGCGCAGCAGCTGGGCCGGCGCGAGCCCGCCGGTCCCACGGACGCCCCGGACCCCAAGGACACCGAGCAGCAGTGACCCCGCCCTCCCTGCCCCGCCAGGCCGCCGCCCCCGACGGGGGCGGCGGGCCGCAGCCCACCGCCGAGGACCGCCGGCACGTCGTCAAACGCCGCTGGGTCACCGCGATCATCATCCTGCTGCTGGTCGGCGTCCCCGCGGGTTACCTGGCCATCTCCACCCAGCAGAGCCGCGAGAGCGGCCGCGACAAGGCGGCCAGGATCGGCGCGTCGAAGGTGCGTCCGGGCTGGCCGTCCAAGGTGCAGCGCAGCATCTACGAGGTGCCCATCCCTCCCAAGGCCTGGCGGGTCGGGTTCCTCGAGACCAACAACTGGCGCACGAGCCGGCTGTTCACGCAGTTCGCCGTGACCCCGGCGGACCTGGACGCCTTCCTGGCCTCCCTCGGCACCAGCCGGGACGCGCTGCGCCCCGGGGTCGCGATCTCCCCGCACGACTCCGAGGTCGCGGGCTGGAGCTGGAGCCCGGCGGCCTCCTGGTACGAGACCACCCTGGAACAACAGGATCCGCGCCCCACCCGGGACGTCACGGTCGACCTCACGGACCCCGAGCACCCCAAGGTGTACGTGGTGTCCACGACGACCCCGTAGCCGGGCCCCGGCGACCAGTGCTCTGACCGGAAAGCTTCACCGCCTCACGACGCCCGGCACGGCACCTCGCCGCGTTGTCCGGCCACGCACGTACGTCCAGTACGAGCCGCGGCCCTCCGCCTTGCGATGCACCGCACCGGACGCCGCGAACCGGCAAACCTTTCCGGTCAGAGCACTAGCCTGGGATCATGAAGCTCACCAAGCGGCTGCATTCCTGCGTCCAGCTGGAGAAGGACGGGCGCACGCTCGTCATCGACCCGGGCGCCTTCAGCGAACCGGACGCGGGCCTCGGGGCACAGGCCCTGCTGGTCACGCACGAACACCCCGACCACTTCGACGAGGGCCGGCTGCGGGCCGCCCTCGACGCCGATCCGGCCGCCGCGCTGTGGACCCTGCGCAGCGTCGCCGACCGGCTCGCCCCCGCCTACCCGGGCCGGGTGCACACCGTGGGCCACGGCGACACCTTCACCGCCGCCGGGTTCGAGGTCCAGGTGCACGGCGAGCTGCACGCCGTGATCCACCCGGACATGCCGCGGATCACCAACGTCGGCTTCCTGGTCGACGGTTCGCTCTTCCACCCCGGGGACGCGCTGACCGTGCCCGACGCGCCGGTGGACACGCTGATGGTCCCGGTGCACGCCCCCTGGAACAAGGTGGCCGAGGTGATCGACTACCTGCGCGAGGTCAAGCCGCGGCGGGCCATCGACATCCACGACGTCTACCTCGCCGACATTGCCCGGCCCATCTACGACAAGGCCCTGGACGCCCTCGGGGGCACCGACCACGGCCGACTCTCCGCGGGCGACACCGCCGACCTGTGACTGTCGGTGCCGGGCGGTAGGTTGGGACGCATGCGTATCGCCACGTTCAACGTCAACTCCATCACCGCCCGGCTGCCGCGCCTGCTGGCCTGGCTGGAGAGCGCAGGCCCCGATGTCCTGTGCGTCCAGGAGACCAAGTGCACCGCGGAGCAGTTCCCGCACGCGCAGCTGCGCGAGCTCGGCTACGAGTCGGCCGTCAACGCCACCGGCCGGTGGAACGGCGTGGCCCTCGTCTCCAAGGTCGGCCTGGAGGACGTGGTCGTGGGCCTGCCCGGCGGCCCCGACTACGAGGGGGTCCAGGAGCCCCGCGCGATCTCCGCCACCTGTGGCGGGGTGCGCCTCTGGTCGGTGTACGTGCCCAACGGCCGCGAGGTCGAGCACGACCACTACGGCTACAAGCTGAGCTGGTTCCGCTCGCTGGCCGCCGCCGTCGCCGAGGACGCGGCCGGCCCCCGCCCCTTCGCGGTGCTCGGGGACTTCAACGTGGCCCCGACCGACGAGGACGTGTACGACCCGGCGGTGTTCGCGGGCCTCACCCACGTCACCCCCGCCGAGCGGGCCGCCCTGGAGGCGCTGCGGGCGGCCGGGCTCTCCGACGTGCTGCCGCGCCCCCTCAAGTACGACCGGCCGTACACGTACTGGGACTACCGCCAGCTCGCCTTCCCGAAGAACAGGGGCATGCGCATCGACCTGGTGTACGGGAACGAGTCCTTCAGCAAGGCCGTCACCGATGCCTACGTCGACCGCGAGGAGCGCAAGGGCAAGGGTGCGTCGGACCACGCGCCGGTCGTCGTCGACCTCGACTTCGACCGGTAGAGAAACGCAGCCGTCAGGGGCGCCCGGCGCCGCCGGGGCCCGATCCGGGCCCACGGATCCAGGCGCGCCCTGTGGCCAGCGGCGGATCCTGGTGCGACGCTGGGCGGTATGAACATCCCTTTCCTGGACAACTGGCTGAACCGGCACGAAACGGAACCGACCGCGGGTCTTGCCGCCGCACTGGCCGATGATCCCGAGGGCGTCGCCGAGTTGTTCTCGGAGTGCGAGATGCTGCGGGTCCAGGCAAGGGCGGCCGGCCTCGAACTCGACGAGAGCCAGGCCTCCTTGGAAGCCCTCGACCAGCTGATGCCCCGCTGGCGGCGGGATCCCGAGATCGTGCCGTGGCTCGGCAACGACGCGGGCTTCTACCTCGGGACCGTGATCATCCGCACCATCCCGGGGTCGGGCTGGCAGGTGTGGCCCAACGGCCAGCCGGTGATCCGGCTGGCCTCGGGCCGCGAGCTCAACGTCATCGAGTCCGGGGTGTCCTGGGCGATGACCGGCTCCCCCGAACTCAGCCAGGCGTACGCGGAGGCCTCCGAAGCCTGACCGCGGGAGAGGTTTATGCGACGTTTATGTCCCTCCAGGCGTGTCGAGGCGAAGTGCCCTTCCCGGGCTGGATAGTTTGCGCAGACCTCGACACCGACAAATGGGCAGGGCAGCGCATGGCCGTCGATCCGTTGATCGAGCTGCGGGACGTCAACAAGCACTTCGGGACGCTCCACGTCCTGCAGGACATCAACCTCACCGTCGGCCGCGGGGAGGTGGTGGTGATCATCGGCCCCTCCGGCTCCGGGAAATCGACCCTGTGCCGGGCGATCAACCGGCTGGAGACCATCGAATCGGGCACCATCCTCATCGACGGGCAGCCGCTGCCCGCCGAGGGCAAGGAACTGGCGCACCTGCGGGCCGAGGTCGGAATGGTGTTCCAGTCCTTCAACCTCTTCGCGCACAAGACCGTGCTCGCCAACGTCTCCCTCGCCCAGGTCAAGGTCCGCAGCCGCAAGAGGGAGGAGGCGGACAAGCGCTCGAGGGAGCTGCTGGAGCGCGTGGGCCTCGCCGACCAGGCCGCCAAGTTCCCCGCCCAGCTCTCCGGCGGACAGCAGCAGCGCGTGGCCATCGCCCGCGCCCTGGCCATGAACCCCAAGGCGCTGCTCTTCGACGAGCCCACCTCCGCGCTCGACCCGGAGATGATCAACGAGGTGCTGGAGGTCATGCAGCAGCTCGCCGCCGAGGGCATGACCATGGTCGTGGTCACCCACGAGATGGGCTTCGCCCGCTCCGCCGCCCACAGCGTCGTGTTCATGGCCGACGGCAGGATCGTCGAGAACCGGACCCCGGAGGAGTTCTTCACCGCCCCGGAGAGCGACCGGGCCAAGGACTTCCTCTCCAAGATCCTGAAGCATTGAGGGGGCCCGCCCGATGACCGCGATCCGCGCCCTCGCCGTGCTCCTGATCACCGTGGCCGCCGCCGGCCGGGGCAGGGCCGGCGGCCCGCCGGTCCAGGGTCCGCAGCCCGCGGGCCTGCCCTGCTCCGGGCCGCCGATCCGCCGGTGCTGCTGATGGACGAGCCGTTCGGTGC